>JAGBWA010000044.1 GCA_017630035.1 Bacteroides sp. | reverse complement strand
GGCAAGAAAAAGGCATTTGCCAATGAAACTTGTTGCACTCGTTGACAAGAAAGGCATAAATTGATTAAATTCGCTTGCGCACGGCATCTGTAGATATGCCAAGATAGTCTGCTACCTGTTTTATATTCATCACGTAGTCAGCCTTCCGTTGCAAAAGGATGGCAGCATCATCCACTATGCGAGAGAAATTCTCTCCATTCGCTTCTTTTTGTTTCTTCGTTAATGTCTTCATACGCTTAATTTTTGAAATTTTGTGTTGCGAAGTTACAGACGAAGACACAAATGGACGAAAGGACAACAGAAAATCAGTCAGAATTTAGGTTTTATTGTGTTTAGGCGAAAAATCATATTCTTATTTCATACTCGTAAAGAGAGAAAACGGTGATAAAAGGCGGGATTCTCAGATATTATATGTAACTTTGCCAAGTGGTTAGGAACAACATCAAAACCACATGCGAGTTAATTAATGTGTTACACTTTTTGTGTTACATCCTAATAATGAACCCTTTTATGACAGGGCATAGGGCCTTGGAAAAGAAACAGATAACGCAAGGAAATAACCGAAAGGTACAAAATCCAAGCGGATCACAGAAAAGGAGAGCTACCGAAGTAGCTCCCCTTTTTTATTAATTTTACTTGCTAAAATTGCCAACGAATGATAACCAGATGCTACCTTGAAATAACCAATCATTGCAACCTTGATTGCCTGTTCTGTCCGAAAACGGAGAGGGCGAAGCATCGTCTTTCGTTAGATGAATTCGAGTTGTTGACCGATAAACTTATCGGTAAGGTGGAATTTCTCTATTTTCATTTGATGGGTGAACCTTTTCTACACCCCCTCTTACCGCAATTCATACAGATAGCCCGCCAAAAGAATTTTATTCCGGTGCTCACTACCAATGGTACGCTATTATCTAAGGCACAAGGGGTCATCAAAGCTCGTCCGCATAAAATTCAGATTTCGTTGCACTCGCACGAAGGCAATGCCAAGGA
This sequence comes from Bacteroides sp., assembly GCA_017630035.1. Classification (GTDB taxonomy): domain Bacteria; phylum Bacteroidota; class Bacteroidia; order Bacteroidales; family Bacteroidaceae; genus Bacteroides. The sequence goes on along the minus strand of JAGBWA010000044.1, from coordinate 32,473 downwards.
GCATCCCGAGGAGTATATCCACCCAGTGATGACCTTTGCACAAGAAGCGGCATCGCAAGGCATTCTTATTGTGCTTCGCCTTTGGAATGAAGGGGGATATGATACAACCAACGACTACATACAAGATTTAATCGCTCAATACCAGCCACGTCCTTGGACGCAACGACACGATGGGTGGAAATTGAGTAAGAATCTCTACATTGAATACGACCGCATGTTCGAATGGCCCGATGCAAAGCATGCCGAGTATGACGCAACGGATGTGTTCTGCTATGCCCTTCGCAATCAGCTTGGTGTGCTTGTGGATGGAAGCGTGGTTCCTTGTTGCTTGGATCATGCCGGTGATATTGCTTTGGGTAACTTGTTCAATCAATCATTGGACGAGATTCTACAATCGCTACGCGCCAAGGCTTTATACGATGGTTTCACGCAGCACAAAGCAATAGAACCCCTTTGCCAACGATGCGGTTATGCCATAATTACAAAACAATATCGGAAAAACTTGGAGATGTAAGCTATTTGCCGTACTTTAGCCGAAGTTTTGAGAACAACATTAAAACAATAACCACCATGAAAAAGATTTTATTCTTCATCTTGTCGCTATCGTTCGTCATAGCACAAGCGCAAACAGCAAGAAAATTTACGATTGACCTTACAGAAGATGGTAAGGCACAAATGGTTTGTTTCTTACCCGAAAATCCATCGGGAAAAGCCATTGTGGGAGTACCTGGCGGCGGATATTCTGTGTTATCAAACTCGCACGAAGGGTATCAAGCATCCGAATGGCTTAACAAAAAAGGCATTGCATACTTTGTTGTGAACTACCGCCTACCCAATGGTGACCGCACCATTCCGATGGGAGATGTACAAAAAGGTATCAGCATTGTGCGCGACTCGGCTGCTGTATGGAAGATTCATCCACGCGATGTAGGTATCATGGGATTCTCGGCCGGTGGACACTTGGCATCGGTTATCTCTACGCACTCTGAATATGAGGTGCGCCCCGATTTTAGCATTCTATTCTACCCCGTTATCTCGATGGACGAACGCGTATCGCACAAGTATTCGTGCATCAACTTCTTGGGTGAAGACCAAAAGAATCCGGAAATAGTGCGCCAATTCTCTACACAAAATGCAGTAAGACGCCACTTAACTCCTCCCGCACTTATCATCACAGCCAGCGACGACCGCCTTGTGCCTTTCGTAACCAACGGATTGGAATACTATAAAGCAATGCGCAACGCAGGCAACGAATGTACCATGCACGTTTATCCTACGGGCGACCACGGATTTGGCTTCGGCCCTTGGTTTAAGTATCACAACCAAATGCTGACCGACATCGGTACTTGGTTGGATGCTCATCCTGCTCCTGCTCAAGATGCAATCCGTGTGGCTTGTGTGGGCAATAGCATCACCGACGGACACGGCATAGAGATGGCTACACAACATGGCTATCCTGCTTTGTTGCAAAAAAAACTTGGCAATAAATATTGGGTGAAGAACTTTGGTGTAAGCGGACGTACCATGTTGAGCAAGGGCGACTATGCTTATACAAACGAAATGGCATGGCGCGATGCAGTGGCCTTCCAACCAGATATTGTAATCCTTAAATTAGGAACGAACGACTCAAAACCTCAAAATTGGAAACATGGTGCTGAGTTCAAGCAAGATTTGGTGCAAATGATTACTACCTTCTGCCCAGAGTTGAAGACTTTGCCTAAGAACAAAAAGAAGAGAGCCAAAGCATTGGCCGAGGTGAAGACAAAAATCATTCTTTGCACACCTATCCCTGCCTTCAAGCAATCGTGGAACATCAACGAGACAATCATTGCCAACGAAATCATCCCTATCCAACAAGAGGTGGCACAAGAGTATGGCTTGCAAGTTGTCGACCTACACACGCTCTTTGCTAACGATGAAGATAAGTTGCTTCCCGATGGCATTCACCCCAACGACAAAGGCGTAAGCAAAATGGCGGATATCATTGCCGCAGCATTGAAGGGAGAATAAATCGTTTGTAAAATAATATCTTAAAAATCTCATTATAAGACCTACCCCCTCTCAGAATACCTTCTGGAAGGGGGTAGGGTCATATCGTCACTGAGGCTACCTCATATCGTAACTGAGCCTACCTCAAAGCGTCACTGACCATGGCTCAATGGCTCACTCATCTCCGAGAGATGAAGAAGCATTCCGATATTGTAAGATTTATTTATTCTCGGCAAATCGTTTGATGATTGCCAAGATTTCCTCACCATACTTTTCTGCTGTCCGCTTACCGAAATAAGGTATATCTATCAAGGCTTTCATTGTATCGGGCAGGGAGTTGGCCATACAGATAAGTGCCTTCTGTTGCAGCACGGTATAGGCCGGTAACGAAAGTTCGTTGCTTTTTTGCCTACGCCACTCGCGCAACTCCTCGTATAATTGTGGATAGAGAATATCCGTAGAGATTTTGTCGGCAAGCAAAGCGGTTTCCTTCACTTTCTTTTTCTTCTCTTTCGTTTTTGCAGGAGCAGCTTCGTTCAAGGTTATGAGTGCTTTAACGTGCAAATATGCCTTCACACTAAAAGGCGAAGAGGCGAAATGACGCATCAATTCGCACTTCAAGTTGAACGATTCGTTTAGGTTGAAGAGGGCTTCATCCATGCGTTTGCGCACGGTTTGGTTGTCGCTATCCACTTTGGTGATGGTCAGCAAATCGAGCAACAAGCTATTCAATGTGGTGTGGAAGTAGGTTGCCGCCTTAGCAATACGCGCTTGCAAGAAAGTATTTTCTGCACAATCGTCCGACTGTTGCACCAACGCCATGTATTGTTGGCGAAATTTAGTTGATACATCGGTGAGTTGTTCGGCAAACAAACGCGCCTTCTCGGCATATTGCTCCACAAGCGTGGGATAGAGTTTATAGAAGAATTCATCGAGCAGGCGCTTCACTTGGTCGAAGTCGCGTCGAAGCGTACGGAAGTCGAAAAGTTCGTCGAGCAACTTACGGAAGTAATCGTGTTGCAAGCGACTAAGTTGCTGAGTGGCTTCGTTGGTAAGCGCCTCACCGTTGTGCATAAAGTCGGAAACGGTAGAATCATTAATGATGGAAGAGGCTGTTACAGGCGAAGCCAACACCAAGCCTTCCAACGACTTGCATCGGCTTAAGGCGACATATACTTGTCCGTGTGCAAAGGACGAAGCGGCATCGATAACTGCCTTTTCGAAGGTCAATCCTTGACTTTTATGAATCGTGATGGCCCACGCCAAGCGCAACGGATATTGGCGGAAAGTACCCTCTATCTCTTCGCGAATCTCTTTCGTTTCCTCGTCAAGGATGTAACGACTATTGGCCCATTCGCTGGGTTCAACGGCAAAGGCCTCATCATCGCATTGCACAACAATCTCTCGTTGCGATAGCGACTCAACATACCCTATCTTGCCGTTATAGTACCTACCCTGCCCTGTTTCGTCATTGCGGATAAACATTACTTGTGCGCCTTGTTTCAGTAGCAACGTAGCATCGGCAGGAAAGAGCGATTCGTTGAAGTTACCTTCTACCTTTGCCTGGAAGGCATAGACCTTCGTGGGGAGTTCGTTCAATCGTTGCTCGTTGTAGGCTTGTGCGGTATGGTTGTGCGTAGTCAAGCGAATGTAGCCATCGGATTTATCGGCAGGGAAGTTGGGGTGGTATCGCTCGTTCAAGCGATTCAACAAGTTAGCATCAATGCGCCTTTCGCGAATGGCGTTCAAGATGCGCACAAAGTTTTCGTCGGTTTGACGATAGATGGTTTTCAGTTCGATGGTCACATAGTTGCTTTGCCTCAACGCATGGCTACCAAAGAAGTAGAAAGTATCGTAGTGCGGCTTCAAGAGTTGAATCTCGTTATCCTTCACCACGGGCGATAGCTGTTGCAAGTCGCCAATCATCAGCAATTGCACACCGCCAAAGGGGCGCGAGTGGTCTTTGTATCGGCGTAGCACCGAGTCGATGGCATCGAGCAAATCGGCCCGCACCATACTTATCTCGTCTATCACCAAGAGGTCGAGGCTTCGCAAGATGTTCTTCTTCTCTTTGCTGAAGGTGTATTGCTTGCGTCCACTTTCGCTGAATTGCATGCCCGGTACATAGGGCGATAAGGGGAGTTGGAAGAAGGAGTGAATGGTCACTCCCCCGGCGTTGATGGCCGCAACACCCGTAGGTGCTACAACCACCATGCGTTTGGGAGAATCTTCGCGCAAGCGACGAAGAAAAGTTGTCTTACCGGTGCCGGCTCGTCCCGTCAAAAAGACGTTTGTATCCGTCTGTTCAATAAACAAACGCGCCAAAGCCAATTCGTGGTTCTGCGCAATGCGTTCCGTAGATGCACCGATACTATTCGCCATAATGCTTTAGAAAGATACACTCATTTTCTTTCCGCTATACAACATAGATAGCTCTTTTGCGCCCATCTTTACGACGAAAATGCGTTCGGTAGGCATGCCATCGAAGCTACCTTCACGACCATGAGCCGTCAAGCGTTTCTTCTTATCATCCCAACTAAACTTAATCAAGCTATACTTGCCCGATTCGTAGTTATAATTATCGCCTTCGTCTTCGTAGAGGGTAAAGGTGGCATCGGCACCTGGGTAGATGGTCAACGTAATTGGTTCGCCTTCTTTCTTCTCTACCACGCTTTGCTTGTCTTGTCCCATTGGGAGGATGCTACCTGCTTTGATAAAGACTGGCATCTTTTCGATGTTCACCGCTACATCTACCCATTGGTCGCCGGCATACCACTTGCCTGTCCAGAAGTCGTACCAACCAGTTTCTTGTTTAGGAAGGTATGTGCGCCAAGCGGTTACGCCCTTGTCTGTAACAGGATTTACTAAGATAGACGGGCCGAACATGTATTCGTTCACTTGCTCCAAAGCTTGGTTATCGGTAGGGAAGTCGAACACCAAGGGGCGCATCAACGTATAACCATCCATCGATACCTTAGCCGCTTCGGAGTAGATATATGGGAAGAGGCGATAGCGCAACTTGATGTAATCGGTAATGATGCGTTGTGCATCCTTGCCATAATTCCATGGCTCGGTGTTACTCATGTAGCCGTGTACACGCATCAAAGGGAGGAAGGTAGAGGTTTGCACCCAGCGAATCAATCGTTCGATGTAATCGGCATTGGTGTATTGGTCGCCCGGACGGAAGAAGCCGCCGGCATCGTATGTCCACCAAGGCAAACCGGTAGCAACGAAGTTCAAACCAGATGCAATTTGGTAGCGCAATGTTTTCCAATCGTTACCCACATCGCCCGACCACAATACCGAGCCATAGCGTTGAATGCCCGAAAAACCGCTTCGAGTAAATATCATGCCACGACGATTAGGGTCGTCCTTGCGCAAACCTTCGTAAACAGTTTCGCTCACCTTCAACGGATATACATTGCGGAAGCGTTCGCCCGGTTGGGTGCCCTTCATGATGCGACGGCCTTCCAAGTCGTCGTTCTCTGGCTCGGTAGCATCTTGCCACCAAGCATCAATTTGGTAAGGTTTCAACAAACGAGCACTGAAGTTTTCCCAATAGAAATCGGTAGCATCCTTGTCGAAGAAATCAATCCAAGTAGTACCGGGGATGAAGTAGTTCTTATCTTGTGCTTCCTTGCCTACGGCCGAGTTTGGATCGATTTTCGACCATACAGAAAGCATCAATCGCATGTCCATATCGTGTAGTTCGCTTACCATCTTAGCCGGATCGGGATAGTGTGCTTCGTCGAAACGCATCGCATTCCAACCATACTTACCCCAGTATTGCCAATCTTGCACAATCAAGTCGAGCGGAATTTGCTCTTCGCGGAAGCGGCGAGCGGTGGCCAACAATTCTTCTTGCGAGTGGAAGCGTTCGCGGCAATGGATGTATCCCAATGCCCAATTGGGCAACATGGGTGTCTCGCCCGTTACATTACGATACGATGCAATCACTTCGTCGGCATTGCCCACAAAGAGGGTATAATCCACACACTCAGCTACTGGCGAGTTGAAGACGGTTTCGTCCACCACCTTATTATAATAGATAGTGGGGCGGTCGCCACGTTCAAGCTCGGCGGTCAGTTGGTGCTTGCCGGCCTTGAGGTCGATCAAGATAGATGTTGTGGGTGGAAGCCAACCGTTGCTCAAGTCGATAACGGTTTTACCATCGATGCTCAAGTTGTGACGACGAGCCATCTTTTGGCCTACATCGAGCAACAGGGTGTATTGTCCATCGGCAGGAACATTGATTTCACCTACGAAGGCATTGTTTTGGCGTGTCTCTCTTCGACCACCCTCGGTAGAGGTAACGTTTACGGTTACTTGCTGACCGGTAGCTCCGGCACGTTGCAACTCCACCTTTCCGGTAGTAGGATTGAAGTTGGTCAAACCATAGTTATTCCAAAGCAAGCCATATCCCTTGTTCGAGAGCAAGAAGGGGATGGCAATTTGTGTATTCACTTGCGTCAAACGGCGAGTCAAACCGCGCACATTCAAATAGCCATCTTGAAACTGACCTAAACCATATAGGTATTCATCGGCTGGCGACTCTATCACAAGCGTTGCATCGCGGGTAGGTTCTTGTTGCACGGTAGCAGCTTTCAGTTCGTGAGCCTTAGCTTTAAACACCACATTGCCGTCTCTATCTGTTGCCGTTAGCTGCTTAGCTTGTTGGTCAACAATCACGCTCATCTGCTTCAACTTCAACGAAACGCCCGCTTTTGTATCCTTGCGTTTGCACTTAATGTCGTTGTTATCGGTTTGTACATACACCCATTCGGGCAACTCTTTCATTTCGCCCTCTACATAGCGAATGCGCACGGCATTGTCTTGCAAAGGAGTTAACAACAACGTTCCTTTATCGAAAGGAATTTCATACACTTGATTCTCTTGCGCTTCTACGCTCAGCAAACAACCGAACAAGCAAAGGCAGAAGCAACCGATTTGTTTCATCCAACTTTTCATAAGCAATATTCTATTTACATTTTATTAGCAATGGATAAGATGCACAAATATAAGAAAAATAATCCGTTTTTTTGCTAATTCGGAACCTATATAAAAGCACTCACAACTAAAATTTATTGTTTTTCGATAAATTTTTCTCGTTTTTCTTTGGTAGTTCAAAAATAAGCCATACTTTTGCATATCGAAAAACGATAAATAATCATTGAATAACGAATATAAACTAAAAACAACAACAACTATGTCACGCGCACTGAAATTAGTACTTTATTTCTTCGGTTATCAGCTATTGTTCACCATCCCCACCGCTTTGTTATCTACAACATTGGCTCATACCGGTGTCATTGATGCTGAAACCGGAGGCACGTATGCCACCGCCATAGCCCTACTTATGGCCGACATCCTGATGATGTGGCACCTTCTCCACTTCGGCTACGTAAAGTTCAGCATGAAGAGTTTTGGCGAAGTGCCAAGCAAAACCATTTGGCTAAGCATACCATTTATCCTGGGCGCAATGGTAACCATCAACCTTTGTAGCGAATTTATCGATCTACCCAACTTTATGGAAGATACCTTCTTCGACATGAGTCGCAACTTGTTCGGTATCCTTTCGGTTGCCATCATGGCACCGTTGGTAGAGGAGTTATTGTTTCGTGGTGCCATCGAAGGCCATTTGCTGAAACAAGGAAAGCGTCCGGCATCGGCCATCCTTATCTCGGCACTTATCTTCGGCATCATCCATATCAACCCCGCACAAGTACCCTTTGCATTCGCCATTGGCTTGGTATTCGGTTGGTTGTACTACCGCACGGGTAGCGTTGTGCCGGGTATCATCGGCCACTTCATCAACAACTCCATCGCTTGCATCCAGATGGCTACATTGAGCAAGGAGGAGTTGAACACCAAAACCGTCGATATGATTGGCGAAACGGCTACTTGTCTATTGTTTGCCGCATCGTTCCTCATCATGATTGGTACATTCCTTTACATGAAGAAACACTTACCCGAAGCACCTGAGTATAAAGAAGAAGAAGAGAGTTTAACTATCTAAAAACATAATAGCATGAAAAAGATTAATATCTTAGGAATTATTGCCATCATTGTATTCATTGCCAGTATTATAGGCATGTTTGGCGACTTCAAAGAAGGCGCAATAGAAGGTTGGAATCATACCGATCAAATGAGAAGTGATTCAATTTATAGAAATCCAAACAAAGTAACCTATACACACTTTAATGTGCAAAAGTTGGAAGATAGCATTCAATCAAAAGTAGCAAACAAGCAATTATACATGGATGTACCCTACGAGGTAAATAGCATTTCCACCTATGTAGAACCAAGCACCTGGCACAACATTCTGCAAATGCTTGTTTTCCCTTTAGCGATTGCACTATTGTATGGCTTCTATTGCCTAATACGTTTCCTTATCTCTATATCTAAAAAAGAGGTATTTACTGATATGAACGTACACCGCATCCGTTGGCTTGTATATAGTTTATTCGCCACTCAACTCATAGTAGCCCTTATCAATTGGTTAGCAGAGCAAGCCGCAATTGCACAAATCAATCTGCCCGGATATGAAATAGTATCAAATGCCTTTATGGAGATTGATTGGATTTCGATGATAGTCACCATCCTACTTACAGAAATCTTTGCTATAGGCACAAAGATAAAGGAAGAACAAGACTTAACCATTTAATAATAGGAGGAATAGAATATGAAAAACTTAACACCCGAGAAAAAGGTTACATGGATTATTCAAATAGCGATGATACTATTATTTATTCCACTCGCAGCCCTACAATTTTATGTTTGCAAAACATATAATATCCCTATCTTTATCGGATTTCTCTGCATTATCCCTATCTATTGGGGATTCATGGCCCTACTATCTAAATGGTTAGAAAGAAGCAAATGGAAAGATACGTTAGAGAAAATGGGACAAAAGATTGAGAAAGAAGAAGAAAGGAAAATACCACAAGCCAAACCAAGCATATTCAGCATTGCACTTATGTCGTTGATTTTATTGATATGCGCGATTGTTTACGGCATAGAGATTTTTAAAAATATTATTGCAAACTATACACAAGGGGTGAACTACACGGAAATATTGCCCGATGTTATTAACGTACTAACCTTGATGATATGCTGCATTTGCATAGGAGTTATTGCATTCAATATAAAGAAAGGTAAGTTATTCTCACACGCCAATGCAAACCTTATCTATACCGTGGGATATACGATACTATTCAGCGTAATGATTCAACAACATTATTGGGAAACAACCACAATGATTCCCAATGATTCGGTGAGATATTACTTTTTCATGTTTAGTATCTTCATCATATTCTTTGGAAGGCTTTTCAGTATCTGCGTAAAGATGAAGGAAGAACAAGACTTAACCATTTAAAAAAGGAGAACCTTATGCCAATAATCGTAAACTTAGACGTAATGATGGCCAAACGAAAGATTTCGTTGGGCGAACTGGCCGAACGCATCGACCTCACCCCCGCCAACCTCTCCATCCTAAAAACCGGAAAGGCCAAAGCCATCCGCTTCTCCACCCTCGAAGCCATCTGCCACGAACTGGATTGCCAACCGGGCGATATTTTAGAGTTTAGAGAATAAAGAAATTTATTAGTGACCAATTGTTACCTGTTAACAGGGTAACAAGATGATGAAAAAATCAGCATTACTGACAACCGAGGCTGATCATAACTTAAGACCAAGCTTAGCCATAAGTTATGATAAAAATTAAGGTAGCGTTGGTAGGTAAATTTTCCCTATTAGCTTTTTTATATTTCAAGTCTTGCAATATATATTTCATGAAATATAAACCGCTTAATTGACTATAAAATTTCATCAGGCACTAATAAAAAAAATCAGTGGTGCAAGCATACGAAATGCTTACCCCACTGATCTATTACAAAAAAAGTTGTTTAATACTCATCTTCGTTGAAGAAGAAGTCTTCTTTGCTTGGATAATCGGGCCAAATATCTTCGATACTTTCGTAAATTTCTCCCTCGTCTTCCATTTCTTGCAAGTTTTCGATTACTTCCAATGGTGAGCCTGAACGGATTGCATAATCAACTAACTCATCCTTGGTTGCTGGCCAAGGTGCATCCTCTAATTTCGATGCCAATTCCAATGTCCAATACATACGCTATATACGATTATAAAATGTTAAACTTAATGCTTTTGCTATTTTTCCGCAAAAGTATAATAAAATCTTTCATTAACAAGGGTTTTGCCAAAATATTTCTTCTGTACCTTGTTCAGCATTTAGCAAACGAGCCAAAACAAAGAGATAATCGGACAGGCGATTAAGGTAGGAAGTAACCTCGTCGGGGATAGCAACACGACTGGCAAGTGTAAGCACACGGCGCTCGGCACGACGGCACACCGTGCGGCAAACATGACACTGGGCCGAAGGCAAGCATCCACCCGGAAGCACAAACGCACGAAGTTGGGGCAGCTGACGGTCGATGTCGTCGATGGCCGCTTCCAACCCCTGCACCATAGCGGGAGTGATGGCGACGGTGGTAGGCACATCGGATGGTGTGGCCAACTGAGCACCAAGAACAAAGAGAGTGTTTTGAATCTGTTGCAAGGTGGAAAGCTGAGCAGATGATGCCGGAAGCTGGGCCACGAGCAGGCCAAGGTGTGCGTTGAGCTCGTCGACAGTGCCGTAGGCTTCGAGACGATAGTGGGTTTTGGATACGCGACGGCCACCAATCAACGAAGTGCGGCCTTTATCGCCCGATCGAGTATATATTTTCATAAATTGAGAATTGAGAATTAATAATTTAACAAACGTAGTGTTGCTTAAAGCGTGTAGTATCGAAAAATAGCAAACCCACATCGGGGAGGGAGAACGTAACGCCTACACGTTCATCGTTCTGCATGCGCGTCCAAAGTTGCTTCATGGCGCGAGAACGGCCAATGCCTTGGACGACAAAAAGCGAACGCTGGGTGGCACGAGGTGCACAAACACGAAAGGCGTCTTCCACCACGTCGGGATGGCGATAGTCGTGCAGATAAAGGAAATCTATCGGCTGGTCAGTCTCCAAAAAGAGTTCATCAAGCGATGTGGCGGCTATATAATCGGCATGTAGGCGGGCTGCTTTGAGGTAGAGCGACGAAGCTGCGGGCACGCCTACATCGACAATGGTATCGGCCTTCACTTCATTGGCCAAGCGGAAAAGCAAACGCTTCAGACGCAAAGGTTCGGATAGCCAATGGTTGTCCTTTTCCGGCGCAAGTTGTTTCTCCTGCCGGCGCAGGGCATCGTAGGCATAGTAGGGCGTGCGCTGATAGATAACCCCGGTAATCAAATCGAAAGCAAAAGGCGATTGTACACCAAAACCTCGACGACGAAATATGCGACTAATATAATTCAATTGAGAATTGAGAATTAAAAGTTAAAAGTTAAAGCAAGTTCTGCATTGTTCAAGCCATTGGCGGTAGCGGTGAGTGTTGCCTTTCCTGATTTACCATCCGATTGCAATACCACCAAGCATTTGCCATAGAAGGCTTTGCGATGATTGTCCTTAAACCGCTCCATGGATGTTTGGCTACCATTATCCACACCGGCTATAAAGGCAGTTCCTTCCACCGAGAATTGGATGTCATTCTCTGCCCAAGGACATAGGTTGCCATCGGCATCGACCACCTCGACGGTAACGAAACTAAGGTCGCGTCCATCGGCCAAAAGCCTTGTGCGGTCGGGCGTTAAACGGATGGAAGCAGGTGCACCGGCGGTGTGTATTTGCTTACGCGCCACCTCTGCGCCATCTTTGCGGGTAACCACCTCTACAACACCCGGCTTATAGGCAACACGCCAACAGACATGAAACTCGGTACTCATATCCACATCGGCACGCCACTCATCGGTATGAGGGCCGGCTGGTAGCTTACGACGAATGCCTTGCGACACACCATTGATGAACAGCTCGGCCTCGTCGGCATTGTTATAATAGGCCCACATATCAACGGTTTGCCCCTCCTCCCAATTCCAATGCGGGAAAAGGTGAAGCACCGTTTTGTCGGGGCGCCACTCGCTTTGATAAAGGTAATAAATATCTTTAGGGAATCCGGCTAAATCGACTACTCCAAAGTAGCTACTACGAGCTGGCCAACCATAAGGGGTAGGCTCGCCCAGATAGTCGAAACCTGTCCAGATGTATTGACCGCTGATGTATGGGGTGTGCTTCACCAACGCTAATGTTCCTTCGTGACTATTTCCCCAAGGCACATGGCAATTGTCGTACGACGAGCATGCAAAAGAGGGGTCGCTATAGGGACGGCTCCAATGCTCGGGACAAATAACCACCGAGTCGCTTGGCATGCGATAGAAACCGCGTGTCATCAAGCCGGAAACACTTTCGGTAACGATGAAAGGCATATTAGGAAAATCGGTAGGCACTTGCTGAAACCAATCGTCGTGATAGTTGAAGCCAATAATGTCCAACGCACCGGCACGGAATAGGTGATTGCCGGGACTTGGTTCGTTGCATCCAGCGGTAATAGGACGTGTTGCATCGAGGGTGCGTGTCATATCGGCCAATTTGCGCGTAAGCAACGAATTGACGGATAGCTCAGCATCGGCTTTTGCCAATTGCTCAGCACTATGTCCGAAGTTCAATATCATGTTGGCCTCCTCCAAACTCAATGTATCGGCCGCGGCATCGCTCCATTGCTCCAACACCTCATTACCAATGCTCCACATAAAGATACTGGGGTGGTTGCGGTCGCGAAGCATCAGGTCGGTCAGGTCGCGTTCGTGCCACTCATCGAAATAGCGCGAGTAGTCGTGTGCCGTTTTGCGCTTACGCCACATATCAAATGTTTCGTCCATGACGATGAAACCCATGCGGTCGCAAAGGTCGAGCAACTCGGGTGCCGGAGGGTTGTGCGAACAACGAATGCCGTTGCAACCCATCTCTTTCAATATCTCCAATTGGCGTTGAAGCGCACGCACGTTGATGGCGGCACCAAGGCAACCCAAATCGTGATGCATGCACACACCATTTATCTTCATCGGTTGGCCATTCAAGGAAAAGCCTTCCTCGGCATCGAAGCGGAAGAAACGCGCACCGGTAGTGGTGGTGTAGGTATCGAGCAGACGACCATCGGGCGCAATGAGTTCGGTGCATGCACGGTACAAATACGGTGCATCCACGCTCCACAATCGGGGATTGGCCAAAGTAAGGGATTGAGTAGTGGCGGTTATAGCATGCGCATCGAGCGTAAGCAAAGCAGGCTCGGCCACGGCCACTACACGACCATCGGCATCTATCAAAGAGGTTTGCAATGTAATGGTTTGCACCTCGTCGGTAGTATTCTCAACATTGGTTTGTACGGAGAAGGTAGCCTCCTGGGCCGTAACATTAGGCGTAGTGACGTATGTCCCCCATTGCGCTACGTGAACAGGGTCAAGCTTGCGAAGCCACACATGGCGATAGATGCCACAACCCGAATACCAACGCGAATTGGGTTGCTCGGCATTATCCACACGCACGGCCACCACATTAGGCTTCCCCCATTCAATGTAAGGGGTAAGGTCGTAGCTAAACGAGATATAACCATACGGACGGGTACCCAATTCATGCCCGTTGATATAGACGGTGGCATTCATATAGACACCATCGAAATCGATGTATAGTTTCTTGTCGCTATCTGCGGCAGTGGGTGTAAAGGTTTTGCGATACCAACCTACGCCACCAGGCAAAGCGCCCCCACCCGTTCCCGAAGGATTGTTGGGAGAAAAATCGCCTTCGATAGCCCAATCGTGAGGTAGGTTCAACTTACGCCAAGCCGAGTCGTCATATATACGAGCATAAGCTGCCGGCTCGTCTCCCAACAAGAAGCACCAATCATCGCTAAAATCTATGCGACGAGCATCGGGTGCTACCTGCGAAGTGCAACCGACTAACGAAATTAAAAGCAACAAATAAAGATTAAGAATTGAGAAATATCTCATAAATCACAAATCATAAATCAAAAATCACTTCCTCGCCATTATAACGAATTTCGATAGCTTTTGCTTTATCCGATCCGAATGCAACCGGAGCATCGGGCGATACCTTCACTACGCGGAAGGTGCGTTCTTTCAACATGCCGGGGAATTCGCCTTGACGTGCACCAATAGTCAACTTACCATTGGCATCGTTATAGGTCATCGGAATCATAGCATAAGCACCCTTTTCGTAGTTATAGTTGGTGTTTTCATCTTCGTATAGTGTAAACTCACCATCGGCTCCGGCATAAACATAAAGTGTAATTACCTCAGCCTGCTTTTCATCGCTATATTGCATATCAGGACCTACAGGCAATACACTACCAGCACGTACATACAACGGGATGCGTTCGTATGGAGCATCTACCGATAATTGTTGGCCACCGGCAACAAACTTACCGCTATAGAAATCGTACCAACCGGTACCGGCAGGGAAGTACATATCGCGCACGCGTGCACCATATTCATACACAGGAGCCACCATCAAGGCAGGACCAAACATGTATTGATCGCCAATGTTGTTCACCATTGCATCGGTGGTAAAGTCCATTACCAATGGGCGCATCATGGTATAGTCGGCAAAGTGTGTCATGCCTGCCATAGAATAAATATATGGCATCAATTGATAGCGAAGCTTGGTATAGTACACCACGCTATTATAGCAAGGATGACCTTCGGGCGCAATGTTCCAAATTTCGCGGAATGGGTACTGACCATGTGCACGGAACAACGGACAGAAAGCACCAAACTGATACCAACGGGTGTTCAACTCGCGCCACTCTTTGTAATCGGCATTTTCCTGACCGGTACGGTTATAGAGTTCCTGACCGGCTACATAACGATTCTCCACACAGAAGCCACCAATATCCATTGTCCAATATGGAATACCACTAACGGCAAAGTTCAAACCGGCCGAGATTTGTGCCTTCATATCTTCCCAACGCGTAGCAATGTCGCCACTCCATGTAGCGGTGCTATAGCGTTGCAAACCGGCAAAACCAGAGCGAGTGAGTAGGAATACACGTTTATCGGGATCCACGGCACGTTGTCCGTTATAGATAGCATCGGCATTTACCAAAGCATACGCATTGAAGTATTGGTCGGATGGGCCAAGAGCTGTAGGACCACACAAATCCTTGCGATATTCAATATCTGTACAATCGCGGATGTTCGGTTCGCTTGCATCCATCCACCAAGCATCGAAGCCCAATGGATAGTAGTGTTCTTGCATTTGCTTCCAGAATAGTTTACGTGCTTCGGGGTCGTAAGCATCGTAGAACGAGCCCAGATAACCAGGACCCACCCAGTCGCGGATACTATCCGTAATGGCTTGTTGATACATCCAACCCTTTTCGTCGAATTCTTTGTAGTGCTCAGTAGTTACATAAAACTTAGGCCATACGGAAATCATGACACGTCCGTTCATGGCATGAATGCTATCCACCATACCTTTAGGATCGGGGAAACGCGCCAAATCGAACTCGTGGCTACCCCATGAATCTTGCTCCCAGTGCAACCAGTCGATAACGATATTGTCGATAGGAATCTGTCTGTCGCGAAAGCCCTTCAGTGTAGAGAGCACCTCTTCGCGTGTGTTATACTTCTCGCGACTTTGCCAATAGCCCATGGCCCATTTAGGCATTACTTGCGCCTTACCTGTCAGTGTGCGATAGCCGCTAATTATCTCGTCCATATCCTCGCCATGGATGAAGTAATAGTCTTCTTGTTCTTGCATTTCGCCCCACCAAGACATCTTTTGTTGCTCGGTTTCATCCACTGGAGCATACGCACGAAGGCCACAATACGATACGCCACCATCTGGCTCCCATTCTATTTTGATAGGCACTCGTTTGCCGCCTTCCATCTCCACGCTGAACTTATAGCTATTCGGATTCCAAGCTGTGCGCCAACGTTCGGGCACCACCTCACGACCATCGATTGTCACCGTCATGTAGCCTGCATAGTACAAGATAAAGCGATGCAATCCGTCGGCCTTAGGTTCTATCTCGCCTTCATACACTACCTTCGAGCCTTGGAATGGGAAGTCTTGCGGCAGATTTACTACATGATTCAAATCGCCACGTATCAAGTGTTCAAAATAGATAGCCTCTTCGCGACGCACCAATGGGTCTTGTGCCGTGTATGGTGCAGGCGTATAAGTACCAGTCAATGCGCCCTCTTCGCCCGCTTTATCGTATAGGTGGAACACCTCGCCCAGTTGTGCATAATCCTCAGGATTACCAAAGCGTAGCAATGAGTAGCTATCCCACAAAATGCCGTATCGTTTGTTAGACACTACGAAAGGCACGCTCACCTTAGTATTGTATTGAAATAGCTCTTCGTTCTTTCCTTTATAGTTGAACTCATCTGCTTGGTGCTGACCCAATCCGTATAGGGCTTCGTCATCGCCAGCCGACTGGAACACTTGATGCACACTATATGCTTGCTTGCCATCAGCTTCGAATGGAGTGAATGTACGTCCTTCTTCGGCCAATAGCTGCTTACCGGTGGCATCGGCAAAGGTTACCTGCCCGGTAGCTTTATTCACCACTGCAGTAAGTGCCGTGGTCTTCACAGCTACACCTTCGCCCAAGTCTTCCACTTGGAATGGCGTTTTTTCCTCCCTATCAACAATAATCAAGCTCTTGGTATCGGCAAATTTCCGTTCGGGTGTAGCCGATACATGCATCAGTTTTTCGCCCATTACCTCTATCCGCACCTTCTTGGCATCAGTATTTTGTACTGCAGGCACATCCACAATCACACCCTTATCAGTCACTTCATACTCCTTATTGCTACATGCCGATAGCATCATGATGCAACCAATTACAAAAGCTGTTCTTTTCATTATTTTTAATTTTTAATTCTTAATTAACTTCGTTCAAAACCTCTTATATTTTTAACATCTAGGTATAGTCTTGAATTCCGCAGGTGATACACCAAACTCTTCCTTGAAATAGTTTATGAAATATTTTGGATTATTGAATCCCGCCAAATAGGCCACTTCTGTTACGCTACGCTGACCTTCGCGCAACATTTGTGCTGCATGCTTTAGGCGAATGATGCGTATAAACTCGATAGGCGTCTTGCCGGTTATCTGCAATAGTTTCTTGTACAACACTACCCTTTCCATATCCAGCGCTTGGCTTAGGTCTTCCACAGAGAGGTCGGTGCGTGCCATATTCTCTTCTACATACTTCCATGCTGCCACCACCAGTTGCTCGTCCATTGATGTAATTTTTGTTTCGCTTGCATCTGGTTGCGTAATTCTGTTTTCAAGTTTCTGGGCTGCATAGTCCAGCAACTTACGCATGCGCAATACCAACACCTCTACGTTGAATGGTTTTGCCATGTAAACATCTGCTCCATTAGGCTGATTCTCTTCCGCCTTCTCGCCCACGTTCTTTGCCGTCAGCAGTATTACGGGGATATGTTCCGTTCGGCTGTCACATTTTATCCATCGGCACAGTTCGTTGCCATCCATCTGTGGCATCAGCACATCGCTTACCACAATATCGGGCAGCACACTGGGCATCATGCGCCATGCTTCGTAGCCGTTGCTTGCCGTTACTACACGGAAGTAGAGCGACAAGCTCTCTTGCAAGAAGGATAGGATATCCTCATTATCGTCCACCACCAAGGCCAATGGTTTGTTCTTTTTGGCTTTTTCCAATTCCTGAGCCATTTCTTCATCTATCACCTCATCCTCTTCAACTAATGGCATAGTTCCTGACACATCTTTCTTTGGCATTAAATCCTCGAAGAGTTGTTTGCTCGCTGTCTCCTTCACTGTTTGCTCCATGGCATGGTTTTCCTCTTGGGCTTCATTGCCAAAGTCGGGCAATTGGTTTATCAAGTTCAGCAAGTTCATGGCATTGCGATGAATCATTCCCAATTGCTCGTGTTGCTTACCAACGGCTGTTCGTATCATGCCCTCCAATGGAGCAATGATTAGCGTTAGCGGTGTGCGCAGTTCGTTGCTAATGTCGGTAAAGAGTCGGAATTTCATCTGAGCCACATCCTCCCTGCTCTTCATATTCTCTTGCCACTGGCGCATTTTGTAGCGATTTTGTTCGCGTAGCTTCACCGCCAGCACACCACCATACAGCAGTCCTATGCCACATAGCGCATAAAGGATGTATGCCCACGTTGTTTTCCAGAATGGCGGACGAATCTCTATCTTCAATCGGCTGATTTCTGTTCCGGCTATTTCATCGCTATTAATGGCTTTTACCACCAATTCGTAGCTACCTGGCGACAAGTTGGTGTATGTCACCCGTGCCCCTTCGCCGGAGAGGGTCATCCAGTTGTCGTTAAATCCTTCCAGTTTATACACATACTTTATCTTGTCGGGCAGC
Source organism: Bacteroides sp. (assembly GCA_017630035.1). GTDB lineage: Bacteria > Bacteroidota > Bacteroidia > Bacteroidales > Bacteroidaceae > Bacteroides. The sequence goes on along the minus strand of JAGBWA010000044.1, from coordinate 14,142 downwards.
ATGTAACAATCCGATGCAAAATTCACACCAAAAATATTCTGCTTATAGCTCAATCGCACTTTATCTACACTGTTCACCTCACGTTCCAACACTACATGCCCATCGTACACAGCGCCCACATTTACGCGTTGATTGAACAAATGGAAATCGGTAAACATCACCTTTGGCCCACGCTTGTTATAGTTTATCCTATCGGGATGGAACAAGTTAATACCATACAATCCGCCCATCACTATCTCGCCTGTGCTAAGCCGCTTTATGGCGCGATGATTGAATGCACTACTTTGCAAACCATCCTTTTCGTCGTATGTCATGTATTGGAAACTATACTCTTCGCTTTTCTCCGGTTGGTTCAGGATGATGTTTGTTACACTCCTTGCAGTTGTTACCCACATATTTCCATTATCATCTTCCACCACACCCGAAATGAATCGTTCAGCTGCCATCGACGAGTATAGTTGCTTCAGTTGCCTTGTCTCAAAGTCGTAGATATTCAACCCATCGCGCGTAGCAATCCAAATCGATCCGCGAGCATCTTCATATACGTGGTTCACATTTTGGTTGCTTAGCATCGCGCCGCCCATAGCCTCATGTTGCAGGTTGTGGAAGGTTTCGTTTTTCAGGTCCATCAGGCTCACCCCTTCGCTGGCTGTTCCCACTACAATCACGCCCTTCTTCGAATAGCAAATAGAGGCGATATAGTCGGAATGCAACGAGCTGTTTTTTGTGTTATAAGTAGTGAAGCGATTGGTCTTTGGATCCAGGCATTGCAATCCACTGCCCAATGTGCCTATCCAGATGTTTCCATCGGCATCCTCGGCCAGGCTCCATACATTATTGTTTGCCAGCGAATTTGGATTATTAGGTTGGTATCTATAGTGCTTGAAGCTGGTGCCGTCAAAGCAATCCAATCCACCCCTATAGGTTCCTATCCATAGCTTTCCATCACTAGCTTGCAGCAACGACACAACGATATCCCCGGCTATCGACTGCCCTCCACTATGCGTATAGGTGCGCTTTTCTCCGGTGGCAGGATTCCAACGAATCAATCCCCCTCCGTTCGTACCCAGCCACAAGCAGCCATCCACACCCTCTTCTATACTATTTACATCGCCCAATAGTTTTATGCCAAACTTATAGATACTTTCGTGATAATACGATACACCTTTTTTGTTTGTACCCACCCACATCATATCACTGCCATCGGCATACAGCACATTGATTGTGCCCGTTTGCAGCCCACGCTCGCCACCGCGTTCTTCGTCTGGCGCCACCGCAACGAACGTAGCTCGCTGTTTATCCCACACATCAATACCATCTTGGTCTTTTCCTATCCAAATGCGTCCTTCACCATCTTGAGCAATCGCTTTCACTATTGCATTCCGCCGGGCCAATCGTCTGTTCCAATCGTGCATCCAAGCCCGTGTAGCCAAGTTATACACCCATACGCCTCGAGCCGAATATATCCACAACCAGTCTTCCGCATCCTTAAACAAGGCGAACTCCTCGGCACTTCTACCCGCAACGCCATCCACCAAATAGCTATCCTTCCAAGTGATGTTCATGCTATATTTATCAATGCCATACATTTCCCCATTGGCAAATAGCAGAATCATCTCATCGCCATGTTCGGCCATTGCCCGTAGTTGGCTGCTTGGCAATGCATCTTCGGCCACCATCAAGTTCTGTGCTTCACCACTCTTTCGGTGATAGTAGTAGCAACCATTCCAATTTTGATAGAACCAATAATCGCCTTCGCTATCCACATATACATAATGAGGTTTGTCGGGGACGCCTGCTTTTTTGTAATACGAGTTTGGGTGGCGCACAAATCGTTCCATCTGCAAGTCGTACAATACGAACTCACCACCTGCACGCATCCACAGATTTTCGTCTTTGTCCTCAATAATAAAATCCACGTAATTGTCTGGAATAGAAAGCGTATCGTTCTTTTGATTGCGAAACACATGGAAGTTATGGCCATCGTAGCGCGTCAATCCCGATGCTGTACCTATCCACATAAATCCCTTCGAATCTTTTATGATGGCGGTAATGCTATTGTTTGGCAATCCATCTTTCACTTCTATGTGTTTGAACATGAATTCCTCAGCCCTTACCGATACGAACGACAAGAGAAGTATGAGAAGGGAAAAGAAGTGTCTTTTCATAAAGTCAGATTATATTAGGTTTCAGAAGGCAAAAAAAATAAAAAAAGACGAAACGGACAAGAAAATAAAGAGAAAAGAGCGTAATTCCACCATATTAATACGGCGCGTGTGAACAACAAACACTTCACGGCTACCGAACAAACACTTCAGACGTAAAGAACAAATAGTTCAGAAACAAAATTTGAACGGCTATAATAAGCGGAATACCGTATGTAAATTTCTTGTGCATAGTTTTATGATGCCATACTTTCATGCCAAGCAATGCTCCGACGCTTCCACCAATTACAGCAAGTAGAAGCAATGTAGATTCGGGAATACGCCATCGATTTCTCTTCGCCTTCAATTTATCAATGCCATATACAAAAAAAGCAACAATATTAATAGCTACAAGATAATATATAATCAATGAAACGATATTCATTTGACGAGATTATAACCAAATAAAACCAAGAGTATTCCTAATATAACGCTTGCCGCAACATAGCCAATAAAGCCACCCACATTTCCCGCTTGAAGCATTTGTAAGCTTTCATTAGCAAAAGTAGAAAAGGTAGTAAATCCACCGCAAAAACCGGTAGTAAGCAGAAGGCATAGCATATGCGAAGTTGTGCTATAACGAACAAAAAGGCCATATATTACCCCGATAAGGAAGCATCCTAAAATATTTACAAAAAGTGTTCCAATAGGAAACGATGATGCACATTCATTTTTCATCAGTGTAGAGATAAGGTATCTCAACGCACCACCAACAAAGCTACCACAACCAACTATCAATATCGATTTTATCATAAGCCATTTTTATATGCACAGATGTTTACCATAACAAAAAAAGAGAAGCTCTCTCGAACTTCTCTTCGTGTACCCAGACCCGGGGTCGAACCGGGATGGAAGTGAATCCACTGGTGTTTGAGACCAGCGCGTCTACCGATTCCGCCATCTGGGCATGCTTTCTTTTCAGAATTGCGGTGCAAAGATAGCGCTTTTTTCTGAAATCACAATAGTTTTCGCAAAAAAAGTTGAAAAAAATAAGATTTTTACGAGAAATGGCGTTTCTTTGGAAAAAAGAATGTACATTAGCAGAAACTTTAAACAGGATAATATTATGAATTTAAACCAAAATAATTATTGTGTAATAATGGGGGGCGGAATCGGTAGCCGATTCTGGCCATGTAGCCGCAGAACACTACCCAAACAATTTCTCGACTTTTTCGGCACAGGAAGATCTCTCTTGCAAATGACCTACGACAGATTCAAGAAGATTATCCCTGCTGAGAACATCTTGATTGTAACCAACGAAATGTATGCCGACTTGGTGAAGGAGCAGTTGCCGGAAATGAAGGACGAACAGATATTGTTGGAACCGGCACGAAGAAATACAGCACCATGTATCGTGTGGGCATCGTATCATATACAAGCTCTAAACCCGAATGCAAACATAGTAGTAGCACCATCGGACCACCTAATATTAAAGGAAGAGGAATTCTTGAATGCCATTGAAAAGGGATTGGCGTTTGTAGAAAAGGACGACATGCTACTAACATTGGGCATCAAGCCAAACAGACCGGAAACCGGATATGGATACATACAGATAGCGGAACAGATTGCCAATAATTGCTATAAAGTGAAGACCTTTACCGAAAAACCAGAATTGGAACTCGCTAAGGTTTTTGTAGAGAGCGGTGAGTTCTATTGGAACTCTGGTTTGTTTATGTGGAACGTAAAAAGCATTCTCAAAGCTACCGAAAAACTATTGCCTGAAATTACGGATAAGCTAAAGCACAATAGCATATATGGCACGCCACAAGAGAAGGCGTTTATCGACGAGCATTTCACTGCTTGCGAAAATGTATCTATCGACTTTGGCGTAATGGAAAAGGCAAGCAATGTGTATGTATCGTTGGGCGACTTTGGTTGGTCGGATTTAGGTACATGGGGGTCGCTATACGACCTGTCGGAGAAGGACGACCAAGGCAACGTTTCGCTACACGGAAAGACGATGCTATACAATTGCAACGATAACATCATCTCGCTACCCAAAGGAAAATTGGCGGTGATAGACGGATTGGATGGTTACTTAGTGGCCGAATCGAACAACGTGCTGCTGATATGCAAGAAAGATGAAGAACAGGCTATCAGGAAGTATGTAAATGATACTAAGATAAAGCTAGGCAACGAATATGTATAAAGAGAAAGCCCGAGGAATCTCGGGCTTTCTTGTTATTATAAAGGAAGGGAGAAATTACAATTGTTCGCGAATAGCAGCGGCTATTTGTGAAAACTCATCGGGAGAGAGTTTTAGTTTAGGATTGGTAAAGAGCATATCTTTCTCGCTTTGCATAGGAACGAGGTGGATATGAGCATGAGGTACTTCCAAGCCTAACACTGCTTGTCCCACTTTGATGCAAGGGAAAGCTTTACCAATGGCAAGCGCTACTTTCTTGGCAAATACTTGCATGGCACCCAAATCGTCGTCGGAAAGATCGAAGATATAATCTACTTCTTGTTTCGGTATAACCAAAGTGTGTCCTTTAGCCAAAGGATTGATGTCGAGAAACGCAAAGAAGCGCTCGTCTTCGGCCACTTTATAGCAAGGAATTTCGCCTGCTACAATCATACTGAATATTGTTGCCATAGTGTATAAAGATAAAAAAAGGCATATCCGCATGCGGATATGCCCTATGGTTTTAAATAGAGATATTAATTACTTCGAGTTGAATCATACATTGAGGTACTTTGATATCTACGATATCGCCCACTTTCTTCCCCACCAACCCTTGAGCAATGGGGGTATTGACCGAGATTTTTCCCTCTTTCAAGTTGGCTTCGTTTTCCGATACGATGGTATAGGTCATTTTCATGCCATTCTTCACGTTCTTCAACTCTACCTTATTCAAAATTTGGATTGAATCGGTTTTCAACTTCGACTCATCGATGATGCGTGCATCGGCAATGATCGATTTCAACTTGTTAATTTTACCCTCGAGCAAGCCTTGAGCCTCTTTTGCTGCATCGTACTCGGCATTTTCCGACAAGTCGCCTTTGTCGCGTGCTTCGGCAATAGCAGCTACAATCTTTGGACGCTCCACAGCTTCGAGATGTTTCAGTTCGGCTACCAATTTGTTGTAGCCCTCTTCAGACATATAAGCCATAATTTCTCCTTGTTTTTATATTAATCCTATTATTTCTATTAAACAAAAAAGAATTCCAACATGGTGGCATGTTGGAACCCTCTTCCTATATTTTCTTTGCAAAGATAGAGTTTTATTTGTAACTCGTCAAACAAAAAAGGGTGTTTTGCAACACTTTTTAGTAAAATGCACTAATTTATAACTTATTAGAGCAGTTTTTTGATTGCTTCATCGAAATCTTCAATGGTTTCGCTACGTGCCGACAACTCGCTATTGCGATTTATCAAGTAGATAGCGGGGATACCTTGAACGTTGTATAATGAAAGCAATGACGAGTTGGTGCTATTGATGTCGCGAACGCATGTCCAAGGCAAGTTGCTTGCAATGGTTTTCCAGTAGTGTTCGTCCACATCAAATGATACTTGGTATATTTCCAACCCCTTCGATGCGTATTTCTCGTAAAGTTGATTCAACGCAATGTTATGGGCAGCCGATACTTCTGTTTGGTAGATAGTGAAGTCGAGCAATACCACCTTGCCTTTCAGGTCGCTAAGTTTGTGCATCTTGCCACGTACATCGCTCAACTCAATGTCGATGATACCGGTTTCTTGCACATCAAATTCGGGCATTTCTTCGGCAGAAGGTTGTGCTTGGCGTGTGTTGCGCAATCCTTTTATAGCGATGTTATAGATGTTTTTTGTGCGATTGGCATGTGGGTAGCGATTGTCCAAGCTGGTAGCTACAGCAGCAAAGCAACGCACATCCTCTTTGTCGGCAAGAGCGTCGAACAATTGCACGTTGTTCAAGCGTTGGAACAAAGCGAAGTAGGCCGAAGCATCGTATGGCGCAGCATAGATATATTGGTTTTTCACCTTATCCTTGTACTCCTTTACCAATGTTGTTAAGCTGTCTTGATAAACATCCACGCCTATTTGACGCGATTGGGCCAACTTAAGCAGGGCATCGGCTTGCGATTGCAATTCCATTTGCATCAACGTAAGTTCCTTAATGCGTTGGCTACTACCCGATCCTTCTACGGTATAACCTGTTGCAAATTCAGGATAAGAAGCCTTGAACGAGATGGTTTCCGTAGAATCGGCCGAGAAGTTTATCACCTTATTCTCGATGCGCAAACGAAAAAATTCGGGCGATTCAGGTTCGTCTGCTTTGAAGCGGAACGAGCCTTTTCCGTTCAACTTAACAGAGTCGAGCGATTGGATGCCAGAGATGGCCGATGCTTCGAAATAAAGCACTTTGTCGGCAGCGTCGGAAACAGTTCCTTCAACAACAAATTGCGGATGTGTATTACATGCACCGATGACAATGGCCAAGAGTGCCAATGAAAATAATTTCTTCATTCTTTGTTCTTTTACTAAATGTTCTTTACCCTTAATGGCAAATAAATTTTCCCTTAACAGAAAATATCTGCCCTAAAACGGCCGCAAATATAAGTAATAAACCGCCATTTGCGAACCAAAAACAGAAAAAAACATCGTTATGTAAAACTTTTTGGCTCATACACACCTATTTACTATAATATTTATGTATCTTTGCCCGATTTTTAGAAGATTTTTTTGAAAAATATTTTTTTATGATTAACCCAATTGTTAAGACAATCGAGCTTGCAGATGGCAGAACCATCACGCTCGAAACGGGAAAGCTGGCAAAACAGGCAGACGGTTCTGTTATGCTTCGCATGGGCAACACCATGTTGTTGGCTACTGTTTGTGCCGCCAAGGATGCAGTTCCCGGAACAGATTTTATGCCGTTACAGGTAGAGTACAGAGAAAAGTTTTCAGCTTTTGGACGCTTCCCTGGTGGTTTCACCAAGCGCGAAGGTCGCCCATCAGACTATGAAATCTTGACTTGCCGCCTTGTTGACCGTGCTCTACGCCCACTCTTCCCCGACGATTTCCACGCTGAAGTTTATGTAAACATCATCCTATATTCTGCCGATGGTGTTGATATGCCAGATGCATTGGCCGGCTTGGCAGCTTCTGCCGCATTGGCCGTATCAGACATCCCATTCAACGGGCCAATCTCTGAAGTACGCGTTGCCCGTATCAATGGCGAATTCGTAATTAACCCAACTTTCGAACAACTGGAACAAGCCGACATGGACTTGATGGTAGGTGCAACCTACGAAAACATCATGATGGTGGAAGGCGAAATGAAGGAAGTTTCGGAACAAGACTTGCTCGAAGCTTTGAAAGCTGCTCACGAAGCCATCAAGCCAATGTGTAAAGCACAATTGGAATTGGCCGAAGAGGTTGGTTCTACTATCAAGCGCGAATATTGCCACGAAGTGAACGACGAAGACTTGCGCAACGCCGTTCGCGAAGCATGCTACGACAAAGCCTATGCCATTGCACAAAGCGGCAATTGCAACAAGCACGAACGTGGCGAAGCTTTCGAAGCTATCCGCGAAGAGTTCAAAGCACAATTCACCGAAGAGGAATTGGAAGAAAAGGCAGCACTTATCGACCGCTACTACCACGATGTAGAAAAAGAAGCTATGCGTCGTTGCATCTTGGACGAAGGCAAGCGCTTGGACGGTCGTCAAACAACCGAGATTCGTCCTATCTGGTGCGAAGTAAGCCCACTCCCAGGTCCTCACGGTTCAGCCATCTTTACCCGTGGTGAAACACAATCATTGTCAACCGCTACATTGGGTACCAAGCTCGATGAAAAGATTGTGGACGATGTATTGACTCACGGCAAAGAACGTTTCTTGTTGCACTACAACTTCCCTCCATTCTCTACAGGCGAAGCTAAGGCACAACGCAGCGTAGGCCGCCGCGAAATTGGTCACGGCCACTTGGCATGGCGCGCATTGAAGGGACAAATTCCTGCAGACTATCCATACGTAGTACGCGTAGTATCAGACATCCTCGAATCGAACGGTTCTTCTTCTATGGCAACAGTATGTGCCGGAACATTGGCATTGATGGATGCCGGTGTGAAGATTGCTAAGCCAGTATCAGGTATCGCAATGGGATTGATTAAGAACGCTGGCGAAGACAAGTTTGCCGTGCTTTCAGACATCTTGGGCGACGAAGACCACCTTGGCGATATGGACTTCAAAGTAACCGGTACTAAGGATGGTATCACCGCTACTCAAATGGACATCAAGGTAGATGGCCTTTCATACGACATCTTGGAAAAGGCATTGATGCAAGCAAAAGCTGGTCGCGAACACATCCTCGGCAAGATTACCGAGTGCATGGCCGAACCACGCGAAGACCTCAAGCCACATGCTCCACGCATCGAAGTGATGACTATTCCTAAGGAATTCATCGGTGCAGTAATCGGCCCTGGTGGTAAGATTATCCAAGGCATGCAAGAAGAGACTGGTGCTACTATCACCATCGAAGAAATCGACAACGTAGGTCGCATCGAAATCTCTGGTACTTGCAAGCAAAGCATCGACGATGCCATCCGCTTGATTAAGGGTATTGTAGCCGTTCCCGAAGTGGGCGAAGTATATAAAGGTAAGGTACGCAGCATCATGCCTTATGGTGCATTCGTAGAATTCTTGCCTGGCAAGGATGGTTTGCTCCACATCTCAGAAATCGATTGGAAGCGTTTGGAAACTGTAGAAGAAGCAGGTATCAAGGAAGGCGACGAACTTGAAATCAAGTTGCTCGACATCGATCCTAAGACAGGTAAGTTCAAACTCTCTCGCAAGGTATTGCTTCCTAAGCCAGAAGGATACGTAGAGCGCGAACGCCCCGAACGTCGTGAACGTCCGCACAACAACAACCGTGGCGAACGTCCTCACCGCGAACCTCGCAACGAACAATAAATAATCCGAAACGATTATAAATAGAAAAGGAGATGCACTTGCATCTCCTTTTCTTTATTTATATACCAGTATTGGCAATTCGCCTCGTAAAGCACCCAAGCCATTCAAGGCTAAGGCCTCCAACTCGTCTTCGCCGGGATAGATAAAGACCGGAGCCAAGAACGAGACACGCTCCTTTAAGCGAGTAGTGATATATTCGGAATAGGCAATACCACCCGTCAACAGAATGGCATCTACCTTTCCCCATAAAGCAACGGCCGCACCACCCACGGCTTTTGCAATGTGATAAATCATGCTTTCCAATATTAAGCGAGCATGCTCATCACCCTCATCAATTTGTTTCTGAATGGCTTGCACATCGGTAGTACCCAAGTGAGCCGCCAATCCTCCTTGTCCACACACCATCTTCTTGAGTTGCGCTTGCGTATATTTTCCAGAGAAACAGAGGTCTATTAAATTGCCGGCAGGAAGTGTACCAGCACGTTCGGGTGAGAATGGGCCTTCACCATCCAATGCATTCGGCACATCGATGGCGCGTCCTTTCTGGTGCGCTCCCACCGAGATACCACCACCCAAGTGACAAACAATCACATTCAAATCTTCGTAACGTTTGCCCTGCTCCTTGGCATAACGGCGTGCAATGGCGCGTTGATTCAAGGCATGCCAAATGGTGATGCGCGGCATAAGCGGCGAACCATTGATGCGTGCCACCTCGTCCATCTCATCTACCACACCCGGGTCGGCAATAAATGCTCTGCACCCAGGAAGCATAACGGCCAATTCGGAAGCCAACAAGCAACCTAAGTTACAAGCATGTGTGCGCATGGCATGCATAATGTCGTTCAGCATGGCATCGTTCACTTCGTACACACCACCGGGAATTGGTTTCAGCAAACCACCGCGTCCTACAATGGCATCGAACTGAAAAGGAATACTATTCTCTTCGAGCGTCTTCAGCACCAACTCTTTGCGAAACTCAAATTGGTCGATGATGCGTGGAAACTTTGCCAACTCGTCCATCGAATGACGAATGGTATTCACCAATATCTCCTTTTCGTCGTTATATACGGCTATCTTAGTCGATGTAGAGCCTGGATTTATAACTAATATCTTCTTCATCTATACTTAACAGGTTAAGCAAGCCATAGCAATGCTATAATACTTCGACAATCCCGAATCGCTACGCGAAGGTAATACCACCGGACAGATAGGACCCTGCAACAATCCGGCCATATCGGCATGCGAGAAGAGCGAAACTGCTTTATAGAACGCATTACCCGACTCGATATTTGGAAAAATCAGCACATCGGCCTCACCATTAATGGGCGATGCAATGCCTTTGATGTCGCCACTTGTTTTTTCGCACGAGGTCTTCACATCCAACGGACCGTCGATGATAACGTCGCCAAACTCGCCCGCTTCGCACAGCTCCACGATGTTCACATAATCCAGCGAATGTGGGAACTTGGCACTTACCTTTTCGGTGCAGTGAATCAACGAAATGCGTGGTTGCTCAATGCCAAACTTACGGCAAGAGTTTATGGCATACCAAATCATTTCAATGCGTTGTTGCAACGTGGGTCGAGGGATAACGGCTGCATCAGAGAAGAAGAGCAGTTTATCGTAAGTAGGAATTTGCATCACAGCCAGGTGTGTCAACACCTTTCCCTTTGGCAACAAGCCATTCTCCTTATCCAAGATGGCACGAAGCAGGTTATCGGTATTGATGATACCCTTCATCAAGATATCTGCTTTTCCTTCACGCACAATCATTACCGCCTGGCGTGCAGCCTCATCGGGGTCGTCCACTTGTATGGTCTGCACCCTATCTCCATAGCTGCGCAATGCAGGATAGCGTTCGTACACATCGCCATCGCCAATCATTAGGAAGTCGGCAATACCTTCGTCCAATGCACGCTTTATGGCATATTCGGTATTAGGGTCCTTGGCACACACCACCACAATGCGTTTTTTACTATTTAAAGTCTTCAAATGAGCAGTCAACTCATCAAAATTACGAATAGCTTTCATACCTATTTTCTTTATAAGACACAAATATCCGAAAAAATGTTGATAAATAGCGAATGTAAAGAGCGAAATATGTACTTTTGCAGAAAAATAGTGGATACATGAACAGCATTCAACTACCTCCTACCCTGAAAAAGGGCGACAAAGTGATTATTCTCTCGCCCTCGAGCAAGATTGATAAGCGCTACCTGAAAGGTGCCACCGAGCGCCTGCAATCATGGGGATTGATTGTAGAGCTAAGCGAGCATGCAGCCTCAGCCAATGGCTACTATGCCAGCAGCATCAAGCATCGGGTAGAAGATTTGCAGAAGGCATTGGACGACGAATCGGCAAAGGCCATCCTTTGTAGCCGTGGCGGATATGGCGCCGTACATTTAGTGGGTAAGTTGGATTTCACCCGCTTCAAGCAGTATCCCAAATGGATTATCGGCTTCAGCGACATCACCATTCTGCACAACCTGATGCAGCACGAAGGGTTTGCCTCTTTGCATGCCCCTATGGCTCGCCACCTGACCGTTGAAGCCGCCAACGATTTCTGCACATTGGCCTTGAAGGACATCCTTTTCGGTCAATTCTCCATCGACCGTGCCAAATCGGTTATCCCCGAAAAGGAGGGGTTCAGCTATACAAACGCTCCGCACAAACTCAACCATAAAGGCATTGCCACGGGCACACTGCGCGGAGGTAACTTGGCCGTGGCTTACGGTCTTCGCGGCACCCCGTGGGATATACCTGCAGAAGGCACTATCCTCTTCATCGAGGATGTGGGCGAGCGTCCGCATGCCGTAGAGCGCATGATGTACAACCTGAAATTGGGCGGTGTGTTGGAGAAGCTATCCGGATTGATTATCGGCCAATTTACCGAATACGAAGAGAATCGCTCGTTAGGCAAAGAGCTGTATGGCGCATTGGCCGACTTGGTTAAAGAGTACGACTACCCCATCTGCTTCGGCTTCGATGTAGGTCACGTATCGCGCAACCTTCCGCTCATCAACGGAGCCAATGTCACCTTAGGAGTAAGCAAAAATGAAGTAAAACTAACGTTTAATATCAAACCCGAATGAAACAACATTGCACATATTTAATTATGTTGCTTTCGCTTGTTGCCGTTGTGGCTTGCAGCAATAAAAAGGCTGTAACCGAGAAGCAACCCACAACCGAAAGCACCACTATCGTAAACGTGCCACAATTCCAAACCGATAGCGCCTACCAATATATCCAGGCCCAAGCCGACTTTGGCCCGCGTGTGCCCAACACCGATGCACACAAAGCATGTGGCGACTACTTGGCGCAAAAATTGGAAGAGTTTGGAGCCAAGGTATATAACCAATACGCCGACTTGGCAGCCTACGACAACAGCGTATTGAAGGCTCGCAACATCATCGGTGCCTACAACCCCGATAGCCGTCGTCGCGTACTGCTTTGTGCCCACTGGGATAGCCGTCCGTTTGCCGACCAAGACAAGGATAAGAGCAACCATCGCAAGCCCATCCTTGGTGTGAACGATGGTGCAAGCGGTGTGGGTGTGTTGCTCGAAGTAGCCCGCCAACTGCAACAACAAGCTCCCACCATCGGCATAGACATCATCTTCTTCGATGCCGAAGACTATGGTGCGCCCTACTTCTACGACGGCATCTACCGACCACACACCTGGTGCTTAGGCTCACAATACTGGGGCCGCATGCCACATGTGTCTGGCTATAACGCTCGCTACGGCATCCTGCTGGACATGGTTGGTGGCAAGCAAGCCACCTTCTACCAAGAGCCCTACTCCAAGCGCACAGCCGGCAAGCAAGTGAAGAAGATTTGGGACACCGCCCATCAGTTGGGCTTCGGTTCGTTCTTCCCCAAAGCCGAAGGTATGGAAGTGACCGATGACCACCTGTACGTGAACGAATATGCCCGCATCCCGTGTGTAGATATCATCAATTACGACCCTAAGAGCGACACCGGCTTTGGCGACTTCTGGCATACGGTGGACGACAACATGAACGTCATCGATAAAGCCACCCTGCAAGCCGTAGGCCAAACCCTATTGACAGTGATTTATAACGAAAAATAATAATTAAGTAATTAGAGAAGTTAAAGGAGTTATCACTCATTACACTCGTTAGTAGTTAAAGCCTAATGTTGGAAATAATATTAAGAGTATCGGCTTTAACTCCTTTAACTCCTCTAACTTCATTAACTCCCAAAAAACAAAAAAACATGAGCATTAACGAAATACAAGACGAAGTAATAGCCGAGTTCAGCGATTTCGACGATTGGATGGATCGCTACCAGTTACTAATCGATTTGGGCAACGAGCAAGAACCGCTCGACGAGGCCTATAAAACCGAAGAAAACCTGATTGAAGGATGCCAAAGCCGTGTGTGGCTACAATGCGACGAAGCCGATGGCAAGCTACTATTCCGTGCCGAGAGCGATGCCCTCATTGTGAAAGGCATCATCGCCTTGCTCATCAAAGTAGTTTCCGGCCATACCCCCGACGAGATATTAGATGCCGACCTCTACTTCATCGACCGCATCGGGCTTCGCGAGCACCTCTCGCCCACCCGTAGCAACGGCCTGCTATCCATGGTGAAGCAAATGCGCATGTATGCGTTGGCCTATAAAGCAAAAGAAGCAAATAAGTAATAAAAAACATGGGGCGCACAACATTTGCTGTTATGCGCCCCATGTCTATATAATCCCCTAATAGATTGAATGCCTATTTCTTCTATTTCTACAAATGCACGGTACCCACGTCCTAAATTATACTTCCCCTCTTGCCCCATTACATTTGTCGCCAATGAAAGAAGAAGCAATATCATTGCAATAACTTTTACTTTCATGTCGTTTGTGTTTTAGTTGGTTAATAATATTTTTGTTTGTTTTTGCAAAGGGACGTTACATTGTGGTGTTTCCGTGAACCGCATGTAATGAGACGCCATATTATGACGTCTTCACAAGAAAGCAATATGATAGCAATACGAACACAAATAAAGCAAAATGTTTGCATTTTGCCAAAATT
>JAGBWA010000008.1 GCA_017630035.1 Bacteroides sp. | reverse complement strand
GATGTTGTAAAGAATGGATTTGGAGGATAGAAATCATCATTCTTATTACTTTTTTTAAATATCCATTCATCTATTTTTCCGCCATTATGTTGATGGTTATCTTCCTCCGCCCATCTTTCAAGATTTTTCTTACAATAATTTGCTTCTTCTTTGGTAACAGTTCTCATCCACTTTGTATTTGGTTCTGATGATAACTCTCTTAATATAGATGGATTATCAAGAAATGCTTCTATACTTCCGCATAGGTCAATAATTTTACGGCGCGTTATAGGGTTATTTAAAACATTCTCTAATTTTGTTACCCAACGCAAGTTATCAGGTCGATTGTTACATCTATTTGTATCTTTATGATCTACAATCATGTCTTCTGATGGCGGTATTCCGTGAAATGCGGTCGCTACTACTTGATGTACACGTATTTTTGAAGCAAAGAACATATATCCTCTTTCTTCATCTTTAGTGCCAAATGTCCATTTATTATCCAATGGCCTCTCACGTTCATTATCTCTTGGCAACCGGAGTATTGCTCCGTTATCGCGAACACAATATACCTCATCTTTGTAGATACATCGTCTTTCTTCGTTAAATATATTTATCATAGTTTATAATCTAACTAAATCAATTTTACATTCTAAAGCCGTTGCTATTTTTGCTAAAATATCTAATCCTGCAGAATATCTGCCTTGTTCTATTCGACACAAATTTGCAGCATCAATTCCCGCTTTCATAGCTAATGTTTTTGCATCTATATTTTGTTCTTCTCGTAATTGTTTGATTCTTGCCCCAATACGTTCACGCTCTTTGTCTCGATCTAATTGAACTGAAAATATTGAATTAAATCTGTATTGTATGAGAAATCGATTAAATCCCCAAATAGTATTTAGGTTTCCATCATACTTCTCATCAAACAATTTCTTTAGATAATCAATAAACATATTGTTGCATTGTTCATTGATTTGGTAGTTCATAGTGTCTTGAAATCCTAAAATAATAGAATCTCCATTAGATGTTTTTACACTAACTTTTTTTTCATCAATAAAAAATAAATCTGTCATAACTTTTATTACATCGTTTTATAGTGGGTACCCCACTTTTTAGTTAAACAATAATATTTTCGAATGCAAATATATATATAATTGGCAAATTTGCCAATTTACAGAAAGGTTTTTAGTTTCTAAAATTACATTAACACTCTTTATTCTTACAATTCTTACAAATTACAATTAATTTTTCGCTACTAACTATTAGCTAAAATCTGTGTGTGATTTCAGCATATAATACTTCTGTTCTGAAGAACAAATAGTTCAGAAATGGGGGAATGGTTCTCTGTACGATGCAGGAATGCACGGAATGAAAACTTTCGTAGTTCTAAAATCTGCAAAAAAACAATAATTATTTGCGGCACTAAATATAATAATGTACCTTTGGGGTGCAAAAACTGTGCGGACGCTGCATGGCGCGTCCCTACAAGAAAGAAATTTAAAAAATTAAATATACTATAAAGAATATGGCTGAAACAATTGATATCCGCGAACTGAACGAGCGGATTGAAAGACAAAGTGCTTTCGTTACGAATCTTACAACTGGTATGGATCAAGTGATTGTGGGACAAAAACACTTGATTGAATCGTTACTTATAGGTCTTTTGTCGGACGGACACGTATTGCTGGAAGGTGTGCCAGGATTGGCAAAGACATTGGCTATTAAGACATTGGCTTCGCTGATTGATGCTGATTATAGCCGCATTCAGTTTACTCCCGACTTGCTGCCTGCCGACGTTATCGGAACAATGGTATATAGCCAAAAGGATGAATCGTTCCAAGCGAAGAAGGGTCCGGTTTTTGCTAACTTTGTGTTGGCCGACGAAATAAACCGTGCGCCGGCTAAGGTGCAAAGTGCGCTTCTGGAAGCGATGCAAGAACGCCAAGTTACCATCGGCAAGGAGACTTTCAAACTGCCCGAACCTTTCCTTGTATTGGCCACTCAAAACCCTATAGAACAAGAGGGTACATATCCGCTGCCTGAAGCTCAGGTGGACCGTTTCATGCTGAAGGTAGTGATTGACTATCCGAAGTTGGAGGAAGAAAAATTGATTATACGCCAAAACATTAACGGCGAAAAGATGAGCGTGAAGCCTATTATGAAGGCCGACGAGATTATCGAAGCTCGCAAGGTGGTGCGCCAAGTGTACTTGGACGAAAAGATTGAAAAGTATATCGTGGACATTGTGTTTGCTACTCGCTATCCCGAAAAGTATGGTTTGAAGGAATTGAAGGATATGATTGGCTTTGGTGGCTCGCCTCGTGCTTCTATCAACTTGGCGTTGGCGGCTCGTAGCTATGCCTTCATCAAGCGTCGTGGCTATGTGATTCCTGAGGATGTACGCGCTGTGGCTCACGACGTATTGCGCCACCGCATCGGCTTGACTTATGAGGCTGAAGCAAGCAACATTACTGCCGACGAAATTGTGAGCAAAATCTTGAACAAGGTAGAAGTGCCCTAATCGTAATGCTATTTTGCATGGAAACTACTGAACTATTAAAGAAGGTCAGACAAATTGAAATTAAAACCAAAGGCTTGTCGAACAATATCTTTGCAGGCCAATATCACTCTGCATTCAAGGGTAGGGGTATGGCATTCTCGGAGGTTAGGGAATATCAATTTGGCGATGACATTCGCGACATTGACTGGAACGTAACGGCTCGCTTCAACAAGCCGTTCGTAAAGGTGTTCGAAGAGGAACGCGAACTGACCGTGATGCTAATGGTGGATGTTTCCGGAAGTTTGGAGTTTGGTACCACTAAGCAATTCAAAAAAGATATGGTGACCGAGATTGCGGCTACATTGGCTTTCTCGGCCATACAGAACAATGATAAAATAGGTGTAATCTTCTTCTCGGACAAAATTGAGAAGTTTATACCGCCGAAGAAGGGTAGAAAACATATTTTATACATCATTCGCGAGCTGATTGACTTCCAACCCGAAAGTAGAAGGACAAATATTCGCCTGGGATTGGAGTACTTGACGAACGTAATGAAGCGCAGATGTACTGCATTTTTGCTATCGGACTTCATTGACCAACAAAGCTTTAAGGATGCACTGACCATAGCCAACCGCAAACACGATGTTGTGGCCATACAAGTGTACGACCGTAGAGTGGAGGAGTTGCCGCCTATTGGCATGATGAAGGTGAAGGATGCCGAAACCGGTCACGAACAGTGGATTGACACTTCGTCGAAAGCGGTGAGAAGGGTGCATCACGAATGGTGGGTGAACAAACAAAACGAACTTCGCGAAACGTTCACAAAAAGCAATGTGGACAATGTGTCGGTAAGAACCGACCAGGATTATGTGAAGGCATTGATGAACTTGTTTGCTAAACGTAACTAATACTTAAGGATGAAAAGAGCATTTTTTCTGATACTATTTTTACTGGGAATTGCCGGATTTGCTCACGCACAATCGGTAACGGTGGATGCTACCATCGACTCGCTACAGATTCTGATTGGGCAACAAGCAAAGATAAAGTTGCAGGTTTCGTTGGATAGCGACAAACGGGCTTATTTACCCATGTACAAGGATACATTGGTAAGGGGCGTGGAAGTGCTGGACGTGTCGAAACCCGACACTCAACTGCTGAATGGCGGAAAGCGTGCGCTGATTACGCAGGAATATACCATTACCTCGTTCGACTCGGCACTATACTACTTGCCTCCAATGAGGGTAATGGTTGATACGATTCCGTATCACTCGAAGGCGTTGGCACTCAAGGTTTATACGCTACAAGTGCCTATCGATGAGGAACATCCCGACGACTTCTTCCCACCAAAAACAATCATGAAGGCTCCCTTCGAATGGGAAGATTGGTATGCTACGATTGCTATAGCAGTGTTGTTTGCTCCTTTTGTATTGTTGCTGATTTACCTAATTAAGCGCATCAGAGACAACAAACCGATTATTCGCAAAGTTAAGGTTGAACCTAAATTGCCACCTCACGAAGTGGCCATGAAGGAGATGGAGCGCATAAAAGGGGAACGCATCTGGCAAAAAGGGGAATCAAAAGCTTACTATACTGAGCTGACTGATGCCATACGTACCTATATTAAAGAGCGTTTTGGATTTAATGCGCTGGAAATGACTTCGAGCGAAATTATAGACAACCTATTGGCTATTAAGGACAAAGAGGCGATTGCCGACTTGAAAGAGCTATTCCTAACGGCCGATTTGGTGAAGTTTGCCAAGCATAATCCGTTGATGAACGAAAACGATGCCAACCTGGTAAGCGCCATCGAGTTTGTGAACAACACCAAGGTGGAACCGGACGAGAACGAAAAACCGCAACCAACCGAAATAACGATTGTTGAAAAACGTTCGTTGCGAACCAAGCTATTGCTTGGAGCGGCGATTGCGGCCATTGCCATTGCGCTGGTTGTATCGGTGGTGTACGTTTGCAACGAATTGTTTAACTACTTTGCTTAACTCATAACTCAGAACTATAAACATGGTATTTGCCAATATTGAATATCTATTTTTACTGCTGTTACTGATACCATATATTGTGTGGTACATCTTGAAACAGCGAAAATCGGAAGCTACATTGCAAATTTCGGATGCAAGAGTGTATGCGTTAGCGCCAAAGAGCTACAAAAACTACTTGCTACATCTACCATTCATATTAAGAATAGCTGCCATTACACTGATTATCATAGTATTGGCAAGACCTCAGACTACCGATAAATGGCAAAATAGCGAAATAGAAGGTATAGACATTATGCTGGCCATTGACGTTTCTACAAGTATGCTGGCCGAGGATTTGAAGCCTAACCGACTTGAAGCTGCCAAAGAGGTAGCTGCCGAATTTATCAACGGGCGACCAAATGATAACATTGGTATCACGCTGTTTGCCGGCGAAAGTTTTACGCAATGTCCGCTTACGGTAGATCATGCGGTGTTGCTGAACTTAATTAAAGACACCAAATGTGGATTGATTGAGGATGGTACTGCCGTGGGTATGGGTATTGCCAATGCGGTTACTCGCTTGAAGGATAGCAAGGCTAAATCGAAGGTAATTATCTTGCTGACCGATGGTACGAACAACAGAGGGGACATTTCGCCACTGACAGCTGCCGAGATAGCGAAGAGCTTCGGTATTCGTGTCTATACAATTGGCGTAGGTACCAATGGTACAGCACCTTATCCATATCCTGTTGGAGGAACGGTTCAATACGTAAACATGCCAGTAGAGATTGACGAACAGACGCTGACGCAAATTGCAGCGACTACCGATGCGGATTATTTCCGCGCTACAAGCAACTCGAAACTGAAGGAGGTTTATACCGAAATTGATAAATTGGAAAAGACAAAACTGAACGTGAAGGAGTTCAGCAAACGCGAAGAGGAATTCCGTTTGTATGCATTGATAGCTTTCTTGTGTCTGCTATTAGAGGTAGTGCTAAGAAATACTATCCTGAAAAAGATTCCTTAAACGATTTCAAAAAATAATAGAGAAGAAAGATGTTTAGATTCGAAGAACCTACATATTTATACTTACTACTGCTATTGCCTTTATTAGCAGCGCTTTTCTTATACTCAAACTACAGACGTAGAAAAGCTATCAAGAAGTTTGGTGACCCTGAACTGATGGCACAATTAATGCCGGATGCATCGAAATACCGCCCGGATGTGAAGTTCTGGATAGTGTTCGTTGCAATTGGTTTGTTTGCCGTTTTGTTGGCTCGTCCACAATTTGGTTCGCGATTGGAAACCGTTAAGCGTCAAGGCATTGAAGTGATTATAGCACTCGATATTTCGAACTCTATGCTTGCCGAGGATGTGCAACCAAGCCGCTTGCAAAAAGCCAAAAGATTGGTTTCGCAATTGGTGGACAAGATGGAGAACGATAAAGTGGGGATGATTGTATTTGCCGGCGATGCATTTACACAACTACCCATTACGAGCGATTATATCTCGGCAAAGATGTTCCTCGAAACAATCGATCCTTCGCTTATCTCTAAACAAGGTACGGCATTAGGAGCTGCAATCAATTTATCTACACGCAGTTTTACTCCGATGGAAGGAGTAGGCAGAACCGTAATTCTCATTACCGATGGTGAAAACCATGAAGATGGTGCTTTGGAAGCAGCTAAAGCTGCGGTAGAAAAAGGCATTCAGATAAATGTATTGGGAGTGGGGATGCCCGAGGGTGCGCCAATTCCTATACCGGGTAGCAACGACTACCGACGCGATAGAGAAGGAAATGTGGTTGTGACTAAGCTGAACGAACAGATGTGTCAAGAGATAGCACAAGTGGGACAAGGTATTTATGTGCGTGTGGACAACTCGAATGCTGCGCAAAATGCTATCACTAAGGAGATTAACAAATTGGCAAAAGCGGATGTGGAAACGCAGGTTTATACAGAATTCAACGAGCAATTCCAAGCCATTGCATGGATTATACTCCTGCTATTGTTAGTGGAAATGTTGATTCTTGAACGCAAAAATCCACTTTTCAAAAACATTCATCTATTCTCGGACAAGAAAAAGTAAGATTATAATGGGAAAAAGTAGCTATTTCATTACGTTCGCTTTGCTGCTGGTGGCTATGACTGCTCAAGCACAAAAGGCCGAACGCGACTATATAAGAAAAGGTAATCGTTTGTTTGCCGACAGTACGTTTGTTGATGCTGAGGTGAACTACAGAAAGGCTTTGGATGTAAATCCTAAATCGACTGTTTCGATGTACAACTTAGCCAATACGTTGCTTGCACAAAATAAAGTGGAAGAGGCTATGCAACAGTATGTAGCTGCTTCGAAATTGGAAAAGGATAAGGGTAATCTTGCGCAGATTTACCACAATATGGGAGTTATCTTCCACGGACAGAAGGATTTACAAAAAGCCATTGAAGCTTATAAAGAATCGCTTAGAAACAATCCTCACGATGACGAAACGCGCTACAACTTGGCTTTGGCACAAAAGCAGCTGAACGAACAACAGCAACAACAACAAGAGCAAAACCAAAACCAAGAGCAACAAGAACAACAGCAAAAAGAGCAAGAACAACAACAAGAAAATAAAGAACAAGAGCAAGAGCAACAACAAAATCAGCAACAGCAACAACAACAGAATAAAGAAGAAATGTCGAAAGAGAATGCTGAACAATTGTTGCGCTCGGTGATGCAAGACGAAAAGGATACGCAAGAAAAGCTGAAGAAACAACAAGTGATTCAAGGCGGACAATTGCAAAAGGATTGGTAATACATTGATATATTGAACAATAGAACGAACTTCATATATGAAAAAAATAGTTTTATTTTGGATTTTACTCATTACATTAGGGGTTAAGGCTTTTGCCGATGAAAAAGTAACGTTTACTACTTCTGCTCCCGATGCGGTAGTAGTGGGCGATCAGTTCAAACTTTCTTATACCGTTACTACTCAGTCGGTTCGCGATTTTAGAGTACCATCTATCAAGGGATTTGATGTGTTAATGGGGCCAAGTCGTGCAATGCGTAGTAGCAGAAATGAAGTTAATGGCAAGGTTACAACAACAAGTAGCATATCTTTTACATACATTCTCTTGGCTAAAGAGGAAGGCGAATTTACATTGCCCGGAGCAGTTATCATTGCCGATGGTAATGAAATGATTTCGAACTCAGTAAGGATTAAAGTATTACCGCCCGACCAACAGAGTGGGGGAAACAATAGCTCGCAAGGAAACAGCATAGAAAGAACATCTTCTAACGCAAGCATTACAAACAATGACCTATTTATCACTGCTACAGCAAACAAGGTAGATGTGTACGAACAAGAAGCTATCTTATTGACTTACAAGATATATACTGCTGTTGATTTAAGAGGATTTGATAATGTAAAGTTGCCCGATTTTAAGGGTTTTCACTCGCAAGAAGTGGAACTTCCTAACGATAGAAGATGGCAATTGGAACACTACAAAGGAAGAAACTATC
Source organism: Bacteroides sp. (assembly GCA_017630035.1). Classification (GTDB taxonomy): domain Bacteria; phylum Bacteroidota; class Bacteroidia; order Bacteroidales; family Bacteroidaceae; genus Bacteroides. The sequence continues at coordinate 13,881 of JAGBWA010000008.1, read as the reverse complement.
AAACTACAGTGTACAGACAGTTTGTGCTCTTTCCACAACAAACTGGTAACTTGACCATTGAACAAGCGCGCTTCGATGCATCGATAGCTCAAGCAAGACAGATTACTTCGTTCGATGATTTCTTTAATGGCGGCGGAGTAGTGGAAGTGAAAAAAACACTTGCTACACCCAAACTAACCATAAAGGTAAAAGATTTGCCTGCTGGTAAGCCGGAAAGTTTCTCGGGAGGAGTAGGGGAGTTCAACATCTCTTCATCTATCAACACTACCGAATTGAAATCGAACGAAGCAGTTACTGTTAAAGTTGTGATTTCGGGTACAGGTAACTTTAAACTGATTGCTACTCCTGAAGTGAAATTCCCAGAAGATTTTGAAATTTACGACCCAAAGACGGATAATAAATTACGCTTAACAAGTGCTGGACAAACTGGTAATCAAGTTATTGAGTATCTAGCTATTCCAAGAAATGCAGGTACGTATAAAATTCCACCGGTAGAGTTCAGCTACTTCGACATCAAGTCGCAAACATACAAAACACTCACTACCGAAGAGTATGTGCTGAATGTAGCTAAGGGTGATGGATCTACAACACAAAATGTAGCCAACTATACAAATAAGGAGGAATTGCAATTGCTGAATCAAGACATACGTTTCATTAAAATGAACGATGTTAAACTAAAACCTTATGGTTCGTTCTTCTTTGGTACAACGGGTTATTGGATGTTTTATTTGATTCCGATTGTTATCTTCATTGCGCTGTTCGTAATTTACCGCAAACGCATTTCAGAAAATGCCAATGTAGCGAAGGTAAGAACAAAGAAAGCCAATAAAATAGCCGTAAAACGAATGAAGGCCGCAGCTAACTTATTGAAATCTAACCAAAAAGATGCCTTCTACGACGAAGTATTAAAAGCGTTGTGGGGATATGTTAGCGATAAGTTGAACATTCCTTTATCGCGTTTGTCGAAAGACAATGTAGAGGAAACACTTACCAACAAAGGTGTGGATAAAGAACTGATTGCAAGCTTTATCAATGCACTGAACAGTTGTGAGTTTGCTCGATTTGCACCAGGCGATCCGGCACAAGCCATGGACAATCTTTATCAAGATGCCATTACCGTAATTAGCAAAATGGAAAATTCTATCAAAGGATAAATATAATTGAAAAGCTATACATTATGAAAAAAATAATTATTTTTTCGTTAACTATCATAAGCGTACTCAATGTTTGGGCGCAAAACACTAAGGCTGAAGCAGATAGCGCATATATTAACAACGACTACGTCAAAGCTATAGAAATATACGAAGCCTTGTTACAAGAAGGCGAAGCTGCCGAATTGTATTATAACTTAGGTAATAGCTATTATAAACAAGGTGATATTGCAAAAGCTATTTTGAATTACGAACGTGCAGCTTTATTAAATCCAAACAATAGCGACATACAAGCAAATCTTGAAATAGCAAGAGCCAAAACTATTGATAAGGTTGTTCCTATACCAGAAATCTTTTTCGTAGCTTGGACAAAAGCACTCATCAGCAAATTGAGTGTGGATACATGGGGAAAAATCGGTATTGCTTGCTTCATTCTATTTATTGCGGCATTGTCTGCATTCTTCTTTACCAAACAACTTAAAACAAAGAAAATCAGCTTTGCATTAGGCATTATCTCCTTAATAATAAGCATTTTATGCAATATATTTGCCTGGACACAAAAAAGCGATTTATTGAACAACAAAGAAGCCATTATACTATCGCCAAGTGTAACAGCAAGAAGTACGCCAAGCGAAAATGGTACAACGCTTTTCATTTTGCACGAAGGACATAAAGTGGAAATCAAAGACAATTCTATGAAAGAATGGAAAGAAATTAAATTAGAAGATGGCAAGGTTGGTTGGGTACCAACACAAAGTCTTGAACTAATATATAAGTCAAACAATTAAAAATATCAATGAAGTATGAAAACAATAACTTTTAACGAACTAAGAAAAATCAAAGATTCTTTGCCTGATGGTAGCATGCATCGTATTGCCGACGAATTAGGACTTGAAGTTGATACTGTAAGAAATTTCTTCGGTGGTCATAACTTTAAAGATGGTAAATGTGTTGGTATTCACATTGAAGCTGGACCCGATGGCGGATTGGTTACGTTGGACGATACTACAGTGTTAGACAAAGCATTAGCCATACTAAATGAGGCTAATGAAAGCACTAATATCGAATAACTTTAATAGAAATTATGTTTAATATACCTAATAGAGGTTAATATTAACACCCCTATTTATTTACTATTAGGGACAAAAAAATACCCAGCGAATTCTCGCTGGGTATTTCTATTTAAGTTAGTATTGGATTACAATCCCATCAAACCTTCAATTTCTTCGAATTCAGGACCCATGTTCAAGTTGTAGTAAACACGGTACAAACCTTGCAACCACAAGTTTTCTTGTTCTGGATACAATTCGCGAACCTTTTCGTAATAAGGTTTTGCTTGTTCGTAGAATCCTTTCAAAGTAGCTTGATCTTCAGCATATTTAGGATTAGTAACATCGCTTTCTGCCTTAGCTGAGAAATCTTGAGCCTTTTGAGTATAGCTAAATGCCAAGTTTGAAAGAGCTTGTGCATAAACAGGATCTATTTCAAGAACTTGCTTGTAGCTTTCGATAGCCTTATCTACAGCAGCAGAAGCTTCTTCATCTTTACCTTCAGCTTTCAACTTATCGTACATGTTGTTGTACAAATAGCCTTTTACATAGATGTAGAATACGTTCTTAGCATCTTTTGCCAACATTTCATCAGCATAAGCCATAGCTTCATCGTACTTGTTGTTGTTGCTATAGTAGTCAACCAAGTTACCGAAGAAATAAGGATGGCTTGGATATTTTTCAATACCTTCCTTCAAAGTGTTCATCCATTGAACTGAGTCACCCTTAGCACCGTATGCAATTGTCATAAATTCCATTGCATAGTGACCAACTTCCTTGTCATTAAGAGCGTATGGAGCATACTTCAAAACAGCATCGTAATCGCCAATTCTACTTGCGGTCATACCTGCATAGTATGCAATTTGTGGCAATACGCTATCGGTCTTAGCAAAGTTTTCTTCAGCAAACATTGGGCTAACCAATGCATCTACGTAACCAGTGAAGAATACCAATGCGTTTTTACCAATTTCTTTTGCCTTATCCATTTGATCAGCTCTTTCAGCTTCCAACATCTTGTTGTAGTATTCAATACCACCATTAATCAAGTTGTTTCTTTCGCCAAGGATAGCACCTTTATTAGCTTTACGATATTTGTTCTTAATCTTACCCTTTGCATCAGGAATTTGAGCCAATTCGTCGCACTTCAAGAAATATTCGCACATAGCCAATGCACTATTGTAGATTTGCATAGTATCGTATGGCTTTCTAAGATATGCCTTTTCCATTTCTTTTGTTACACGCTTTTGCTGAACAATACCAGCTACATTCCATGTTTCAGGGTCGTTTTGTGTTGCAGGGTCAGTCATTGCTGCATTAATCAATTGTTCTGCCTTTTTAAAGTCAGGATTTGATGCACCAGCAATTGATTTTGCTTCTTTTACGCTTTTTACTTGAGCAAAGGTAATGCTTGCTGCAAATAGCATAACCATAGAAAAAAATAATCTTTTCATGATTTCAATGTTTTAAATTAATATTATGGTCTATTTTAAAATTTTTATTCTTGAGGTTCTTCCACAATAACGCTCTCCTCGCCTTCTTGTTCAGCATTTACTTTACATACTGATCCGATTTCATCGTTACGTTTTTCGAGGTTGATGAGTCGAACGCCTTGTGTAGCGCGTCCCATTACGCGGAAGTCGGCAACGTGCATACGGATAGTAATGCCCGATTTATTGATAATCATCAAGTCGTTATCATCGGTTACTGTCTTGATAGCCACGAGTTTACCGGTCTTATCGGTAATGTTCATTGTCTTCACACCTTTACCGCCACGGTTAGTGATTCGGTAGTCTTCGATTTCTGAGCGTTTTCCAAATCCTTGTTCAGAAACTACCATAATCGTTTCGTTTTCTGGATCTTGGATGCAAATCATTCCTACTACTTCGTCTTGTCCGTCGGCATCGAGTGTCATCGCTCTTACACCGGTTGATGTTCTTCCCATTGGGCGTACAGTACTTTCATTGAAGCGGATGGCGCGACCATTGCGATTAGCAATGATAATTTCGCTATTGCCATCGGTCATGCGTACTTCTATTACTCTATCGTCTTCGCGGATAAGGATGGCGTTTACACCATTTTGGCGTGGGCGTGAGTATTGTTCGAGCAATGTTTTCTTTATGATACCATTCTTTGTACAGAATACAACGTAGTGGTTGTTGATAAACTCTTTGTCGTTGAGGTTCTTAACGCGGAGGTATGCATTTACGGCATCGTCGGAGTCGATGTTGAGCAAGTTTTGTATAGCGCGTCCCTTTGAGTTCTTTGAGCCTTCGGGTATTTCGTATACCTTCAACCAGTAGCAACGTCCCTTTTGTGTAAAGAACATCATGGTGTTGTGCATGGTTGCTGGATAGATGTGTTCTACGAAGTCTTCATCGCGAGTGTCGCTACCCTTCGAGCCTACTCCTCCTCTATTTTGTGCGCGGAATTCGCTCAATGGTGTACGTTTGATGTATCCCATGTGCGAGATGGTGATAATCATTTCATCATCTGCATAGAAGTCTTCCGGATTGAATTCTTCGGATGAGTAAACGATTTCCGAACGACGTTCGTCGCCATATTTTTCTTTTACTTCGATAAGTTCGTCTTTGATTACCTTTCGGCAAAGTTCTTCGTTGACGAGGATTTCTTCGAGGTATGCAATTTGTTTTTGGATTTCTTCGTACTCGGCATGCAATTGTTCCTGCATAAGTCCGGTGAGTTGGCGCAAACGCATTTCTACGATGGCACGCGATTGAATTTCAGTGAGTTCAAAGCGTTCCATCAAGCCGCTGATTGCATCGTTTGGTGTTTTAGCAGCACGAATAATTCTGATTACTTCGTCAATGTTGTCCGAAGCAATAATCAAACCTTCGAGGATGTGTGCACGTTCTTTCGCTTTGCGAAGTTCGTATTGTGTACGACGGATTACTACGTCGTGACGGTGTTCAACGAAGTATTGAATCAACTCCTTCAAGTTCAATGTGCGTGGGCGAAGTTTCTTGTCCTTACCATAAGGTACAAGTGCCACGTTGTTCACACCAAACGAGGTTTGAAGTTGAGTCATCTTATAAAGCTTGTTCAGTACCACGCTTGCGTTGGCATCGCGCTTAATGTCGATAACGATGCGCATACCTTCGCGGTCGGATTCGTCGTTGGCATACGAAATACCTTCGATTTTCTTTTCGGCCACCAAATCGACAATGCTCTTGATAAGTTCGGCCTTGTTTACGCCATAAGGAATTTCGGTAACAACAATCTTGTCGTGGTTTTGTCCGGCTTCAATTTCTGCACGAGCGCGCATCACTACACGTCCTCTACCTGTGAGGTAGGCTTCGCGTACACCGCTCATACCATATATATATCCGCCGGTTGGGAAATCGGGAGCTTTTACGTAGTTCATCAACTCTTCGATTTCGATATCGTTGTTGTCGATATAAGCCACACAAGCATCAATCACTTCGGAAAGGTTGTGAGTAGGCATATTGGTTGCCATACCTACGGCAATACCCGACGAACCATTTACCAAAAGATTAGGGATGCGTGTTGGCATAACACTTGGTTCGAGCAACGAATCGTCGAAGTTTGGAGTCATGTCCACGGTTTCCTTGTCAATATCGAGCATCATGTCCTCGCCTATCTTCTTCAAGCGACATTCGGTGTAACGCATAGCTGCTGCACCATCGCCATCCACCGAACCGTAGTTACCTTGTCCATCTACCAGCATGTAGCGCATAGCCCAGGGTTGAGCCATACGAACCAATGCACCATACACAGACGAGTCGCCGTGAGGGTGGTACTTACCCAACACCTCACCTACTACTCTGGCCGATTTCTTATAAGGCTTGTCAGAGGTATTTCCTAATCCCATCATACCGAACAGGATTCTTCGGTGAACAGGTTTAAAACCATCTCTAACATCAGGAAGTGCACGAGCCACAATTACCGACATTGAATAATCGATGTAAGATGACTTCATCTCCTCCTCGATATTGATTTTTATAATTCTGTCTTGTTCAAGCATTTAAATGTATATTTAAAAAAATTATTCTCCAACTGTTTAAAAAACTATGCTAAATTACTGCTTTTTTTTGATATACGAAAGTTTTCTTAAAAACTTTATGATAAAATTACACGAAAATCTGTTTTTCACGTTAAAATTAACATTGCAAAAGAGAATTTTACTATCGTTATACTAAGTTCTTGCCAATGTGTTGGCACTCCCTTGCCATTGTGTTGGCACTCCTCTGCCAATGCGTTGGCAAGCGTTGTGCAATATGATAATATTATTTTACTAATAGCACAAAAAGCAACCACCTATTTATAATAGCGCTTTGCCATTTTAAGATTTTTTTGCAAAAAAAGTTCGCCGAAAAAGCAACTTTGGCACGGTATTTGTAATAAAGGTATGTAGAAGGTGCAACGATTTCGATTTTTCGTTATCTTTGTATGCCCAAACAAGTTGGATTATAAAACAGAGAAGAAGTATATGAACAACCAATTTTCGCAACGAATTTCAGACATTATCGCTTATAGCAAAGAAGAGGTAAATCGTCTGTGTAACAACGTAGTTACACCCGAACATTTGCTACTCGGCATGTTGCGCGATGGCGAAGGAAATGCCATTGAGGTTTTGCTGAAACTAAACGTTGATTTACAAGAAATAAAAGCGCAAATAGAGGAAGCCGTAAAGCAAAATACACTTAATTTTGTCACTGGTGACAATAGTGACATTGCACTATCGCCGGCATCGGCACGTATATTAAAGATGTGTATGCTCGAATCGCGTTTGTTGCAAGCACAGATTGTAGATGCCGAACACTTGCTACTGGCTATTTTGAAAGATGACGATAACCACGCAGCTCGTATTCTTCAAGATAATAATGCAAGCTATAATTCTGTATATAAGATGCTTACATCGAAAGTGAGCAATCCTGCAACCAAGAACGAATTGCGCTTTACTGATGACGATGAGGACGATGAAGAGATGAAGAACTTCCAAAGTTCATCGAGCAGCAAGCAAAGCAACAACGCACAAACCGCTACCCGAAAAGCAGCCAATGACACACCAGTGCTTGACAATTTTGGCACAGATGTGACAAAATTGGCACTCGATGGCAAACTTGACCCCGTAATTGGCCGAGAAAAGGAGATTGAACGCGTTGCACAGATACTCAGCCGACGAAAAAAGAACAATCCGATACTTATTGGCGAACCTGGCGTAGGAAAATCGGCTATTGTCGAAGGTTTGGCAACTCGCATCGTACAAAAGAAAGTTTCGAGAATTTTATTTAACAAACGAGTTGTTTTGCTCGACATGGCATCGGTAGTTGCCGGCACGAAGTATCGCGGTCAGTTCGAAGAGCGCATCCGCTCTATTATCAACGAATTGCAACGCAATCCGGACATCATTCTGTTCATCGACGAAATTCATACCATCGTTGGCGCAGGCTCATCTACGGGCTCGATGGATGCCGCCAATATGCTGAAACCAGCATTAGCGCGTGGCGAAATACAATGCATCGGTGCTACTACACTCGATGAATACCGCAAAAACATCGAAAAAGATGGCGCGCTTGAGCGTCGTTTCCAAAAAGTAATCGTCGAGCCTACAACTGCCGACGAAACATTACTGATTCTCAAGAACATAAAAGACCGTTACGAAGAGCATCACAACGTAACTTACACCGACGAAGCTATCGAGGCGTGTGTGAAATTCTCCGAACGATACATCACCGACCGTAGCTTCCCCGACAAGGCCATCGACGTGCTTGACGAAGCCGGCTCGCGCGTACACCTTATTAATATAAGTGTGCCAAAGGAGATTGAAGAGCAAGAAAAGCTCATCGACGAAGCGGTGATGCAAAAAGAACTTGCGGTGAAATCGCAAAATTACGAACTTGCCGCTAACCATCGCGATCGTGCCAACGAGCTGACCAAGCAATTGGACGAAATGAAAAAAGCCTGGGAAAGCCAACATAACGAGCATCGTCAAACCGTTGACGAAGAGGAAATTGCACGCGTCGTATCCATGATGTCGGGCATTCCCGTTCAGCGCATGGCGCAAACCGAAAGCGCTCGTTTGATAAACATGAAAGGCGAATTGCAAAACCAAGTCATCGCCCAAGATGCTGCTATCGAAACGTTGGCAAAAGCTATATTGCGAAGCCGCGTAGGATTGAAAGATCCTAACCGCCCCATCGGTACATTCCTGTTCTTAGGCCCTACTGGTGTGGGTAAAACACACTTGGTGAAGCAATTAGCTAAATACATGTTTGGATCGTCGGATGCATTGATTCGTGTCGACATGAGCGAATACATGGAGAAATTTGCCGTATCGCGCTTAGTTGGAGCCCCTCCGGGATATGTAGGTTATGATGAAGGTGGCCAACTGACTGAGAAAGTGCGTCGCAAACCCTACTCTATCGTATTGCTCGACGAAGTGGAAAAGGCACATGCCGATGTCTTCAACCTCTTGCTTCAAGTAATGGACGAAGGACGATTGACCGATAGCTTTGGCCGCACCGTAGATTTCAAGAATACGATTATCATCATGACCTCGAACGTTGGTACTCGCCAACTGAAGGAGTTTGGTCGCGGTGTAGGCTTTAGTGCTCAACAACGTACCGACGATAAAGAGTATGCTAATTCGCTTATTCAGAAAGCATTGCACAAAGCATTCTCACCCGAGTTTTTGAATCGTATCGACGAAATCATTACGTTTGAACAATTAAGTCTCGACGCCATTATTAAGATAGTAGATATTGAATTGAAGGGCCTCTATTCGCGCATTCAAAACTTAGGATATACCCTAACCTTGAGCGACGAAGCCAAACGATTCATTGCCGAGAAAGGATACGATGTTCAGTATGGCGCACGCCCATTGAAACGTGCCATACAAACCTATTTGGAAGATGGATTGTCAGAGATGATCGTATCTACTCAGCTAGAAGTTGGCGACGAAATACAAGTATCGTTGAACGAAGCTGGCGACGGCATAACATTTTCCAAGAAGGGAAAATAAATTTAGTGTTAAGGGAAAATAAAAATAGAAGTTTAACCAACTAAAAAATAGAAATCAATATGCAAAAAGGAAACATTGGGGTAACTACCGAAAACATCTTCCCCGTAATCAAAAAATTCTTGTATAGCGATCACGAAATATTTCTTCGCGAATTGGTATCGAATGCCGTAGATGCTACTCAAAAGCTAAAAACACTCTCCTCTATTGGCGAGTTCAAAGGCGAATTGGGCGACCTCACCGTGCGTGTATCATTGGACAAAGAAACCATCACCGTATCGGATAGCGGTATCGGTATGACAACCGATGAAATCGATAAATACATCAACCAAATCGCTTTTTCTGGTGCTAACGACTTCCTTGAAAAGTATAAGAACGATGCCAACGCCATTATCGGACACTTCGGTTTAGGTTTCTACTCGGCTTTCATGGTAGCCAAGAAGGTGGAAATCATCACTAAATCGTGGAAAGACGACGCCAAAGCCGTGAAGTGGACATGCGACGGAAGCCCCGAGTTTACCCTCGAAGAGGTGGACAAACAAACACGAGGCACCGACATCATCCTCTACATCGACGACGATTGCAAAGAATTCTTGGAAGAAAACCGCTTGTCGGCACTCTTAAAGAAGTATTGTAGCTTCTTGCCCATCCCTATCGCCTTCGGAAAGAAGAAAGAGTGGAAAGACGGCAAGCAAGTGGAAACCAACGAAGACAACGTAATAAACGATACCAATCCGTTGTGGACACGCAAGCCAAGCGAACTGAAGGATGAAGACTACAAAGAGTTTTATCGTAAACTCTACCCAATGTCAGACGAACCACTCTTCTGGATTCATCTGAACGTAGATTATCCTTTCCACTTGACAGGTATCCTTTACTTCCCCAAGGTAAAGAGCAACATCGAGCTAAACAAAAACAAGATTCAACTCTATTGCAACCAAGTATATGTGACCGACTCGGTAGAAGGTATTGTACCCGACTTTTTGACACTTCTACATGGTGTGCTCGACTCGCCAGATATCCCATTGAACGTATCACGCTCATACTTACAAAGCGATTCGAACGTAAAGAAAATCTCTACATACATCACCAAGAAGGTATCCGACCGCTTGCAATCTATCTTCAAGAACGACCGCAAGCAATACGAAGAAAAGTGGAACGACTTGAAAATCTTCATCAACTACGGTATGCTGACACAAGAAGATTTCTACGATCGCGCCAAAGATTTCGCCCTATTCACCGACACAGATGGCAAGTGCTACACCTTCGATGAATACAAAACATTGATTAAGGATAACCAAACCGACAAAGACGGAAGTTTGATTTATCTCTATGCCAACCATAAAGACGAGCAATATAGCTACATTGAAAATGCTACAAACAAGGGATACAACGTACTCCTGATGGATGGACAACTGGATGTAGCCATGATAAGCATGCTCGAACAAAAATTTGAAAAGGTACGCTTCACTCGCGTAGATGGCGACACTATCGACAACCTCATTGTGAAAGATGAAAAGAAAGCCGATTCTTTAGCCGCCGACAAGCAAGAAGCACTCTCAGCCGTATTCAAAAGCCAACTTCCAAAGATGGAAAAGGCCGAATTTATGGTGGCTACACAAAGCCTTGGCGAAAATGCATCGCCCATCATGATTACACAAAGCGAATATATGCGACGCATGAAGGAGATGGCAACTATCCAAGCCGGCATGAGTTTCTATGGCGAAATGCCCGATATGTTCAACTTGGTATTGAATAGCGACCATGCATTGATTAAAGAGGTATTGAGCAACGAAGAGGCCGCTTGCGCAAGCGAAGTAGCTGCTATCCAAAGCGAAATAAAAGCCGCCGAAGAACAACGCGACAAGCTTTCAAAACTACAAGAAGGCAAGAAAGACGAAGAAATCTCTGTTGCCGAAAAGGACGAATTGGAAGCAAAGAATAAGCAAGTAGAAGCGTTGAAATCGAAGAAAAACGACGTTTACACTCGCTTTGCCACCGACAACAAGGTTGTAAAACAACTCATCGACTTGGCATTGTTGCAAAACGGTATGCTGAAAGGCGAAGCGCTGAACAACTTCGTTAAGCGTAGCATTGAAATGATTAAATAAAACCATTTCAAAATATCGTTAAAGAGCGTTGAAACAAGCCATTTCAACGCTCTTTTTCGTCTATTTATCGTTTTTTAATAATGGAAACAAGCTGCATAAAAAACAAATAACTATCTTTGAACATTCATTTCAAAACATCAACATACTTGCAAACTTACTAAACAATGAAAAGGACTTGCCTACTATTCTCGCTACTCTTCTTCCTCCTTTCGAGCATACAAGCTCAGAAAGTGGGCCTTGTATTGAGTGGTGGCGGAGCTAAAGGCATGACCCACATCGGCATTATTCGTGCATTAGAAGAGCATGGCATACCCATCGATTACATCACCGGCACATCTATGGGAGCCATCGTTGGCTCAATGTATGCCATGGGATATACCCCCGATGAAATGGAGGAATTAATCTCCTCACCCGACTTTAAGCGATGGTATTCGGGCGAAATAGAAACACAATACGAATATTACTTTAAGAAGGACCGCCCATCGCCGGCTTTCTTCAACTTCCATTTCTCGCTGGGCGATACATTGGAAACAAAAAAGCGACAAATATCCCTTCCCACAAACGTAGTGAATCCCATTCAAATGAATGTTGTATTCCTACAACTATTTGCTCAAGCCACCGCTACGTGCAACGAAGATTTCGACAACCTCTTCGTACCTTTTCGTTGCGTAGCCTCCGACATTTATAATAAGAAAGAGTTGGTAATGAGCAAAGGTAGCTTGGGCGATGCCGTTCGCGCTTCAATGAGTTTTCCTTTTGTGTTCAAACCCATCGAAATAGATGGTACATTGGCCTACGACGGAGGTATATACAACAACTTCCCCACCGATGTAATGCAAAACCATTTCCAGCCCGACGTAATAATAGGCAGTGTTGTTTCTACCAATCCAAACAAGCCCACCGAAGGCGATTTGATGAGCCAAATAGAGAATATGGTGATGCAAAAGACAAACTATGAAATGCCCGATTCGGTAGGTATCTTAATGACTTTCAAGTACGACAATGTCAATCTACTCGATTTCAACCGTTTGGAAGAACTTCGCAATATCGGCTACGAACGCACTATGAGCCTGATGGATTCCATCAAAGGGCGCGTACAACGACGCATATCTACCGATAGTTTGAATCTTCGTCGCAAACAATACAAAGAGAAGTATCCTCCACTATTATTTCGCGACATCTACATCACCGGTGCCAACGAAGAGCAACAGATATACATTCGTAAGGAATTTCATGATGAAAACAGCAAAATATTCACGTTGAACGACCTTAAGCGCGCCTATTTCCGCTTGCTGGCCGACAATATGATTTCCGAAATCATTCCCCATGCTGTATATAATAAGGAAGAAGGACTTTTCGACCTACATCTGAAAGTGAAGATTGAAGACAACTTCTCGGTTGGCCTTGGCGGAAACATCTCTACCACCAGTTCCAACCAACTATACCTCCGATTGGGTTATCAAAGTTTGGACTATTACTCCAAAGAACTCTCCATCGAAGGACAATTGGGAAAGGTGTATAACAACTTGCAACTGATGGGACGCATCGAATTGCCCACCACCATCCCATTCTCTTGCCGTCTGATTGGCTCGTTAAGCACGTTCGATTACTATAAGAAAGACAAGCTATTCTCTAGAAATGACAACCCCACTTTCAATTCCAAGAAAGAACAATTCATCAAGCTGAACATGGCCCTTCCGTTTATGGCCAATCGGAAAGCAGAGCTGAGTTTGGGTATTGGCCGATTGACTGACGATTACTTCCAATCAAACGTTATCGACTTCGACAAAGACCGTGCCGACAGAAGCCTCTATAAGCTATTTGGAGGTTCTATCGGATATTATGGTAGTACACTTAATTCACGCCAATATGCTACAGCAGGCTATCACGAACAACTTGTGGCTCAAATCTATACAGGCAACGAAGAGTATATAGCCGGAAACAACACCCAGCCCACCAATGGCAGAAAAGAGCAAAAGCATACCTGGTTACAAATATCCTATTCAAAGGATGCATACCACCGCATCAACCGTAAATTTACACTAGGTTGGAAAGCAGAAGCCCTCTATTCATCGAAGAATTTCTCCGAAAACTACACCGCAACCATGATGCAAGCCGGCAGCTTTTCGCCCACTCCTCATAGTAAACTCGTTTATAACGAAGCATTTCGTGCAAACCAATACTTTGCAGCAGGCATTAAGCCCATCTATACCCTGAACGACATGTTCCAGCTACGTACAGAGTTTTATGGATTCTTGCCTATCTACCCCATAAAGTGCAACGAGCAAAACAAACCCTACTATGGTAAATCGTTTACCAGATTCGAATACATTGGCGAAGTATCCTTTGTTTGCAAACTTCCGTTTGGTGCTATATCGGCATACGTAAACCATTATAGTTCGCCCAAACGCGAATGGAACGTCGGAATTTGCTTAGGTTGGCAAATATTCAATTACAGATTCATCGAATAAATTAGAAAAAAAGTGGCAAAACCCTTGCCAATTCAAAAAAAGTACGTATCTTTGCAGCCGTTAAACAAAAAGGCTCCGTAGCTCAACTGAATAGAGCAT
>JAGBWA010000043.1 GCA_017630035.1 Bacteroides sp. | reverse complement strand
TAGAAAGACTACTATTTTAGCTCCATTACTTTTATATACTTCAAGATAAAAACATCATATTCCTTTTCCATTTTGCGCTATCTTCTGATAAGATTAGTGGCCAATCAGAATAAAAATAAATAATTTTATTTTGTTCTCCCCTCGCCTTGCACTATCTTTGCACACACTTTTGCACACATTATCAGCAAATAAACAAAAACAAGATATGGAAAAGAACTTTAAACGAACAACCGTGACCTCGGCCTTGCCTTATGCTAATGGCCCTGTGCATATCGGACACTTGGCCGGAGTGTATGTACCTGCCGACATCTATGTCCGCTATTTGAGATTGAAGAAAGAAGAAGTTTTGTTCATTGGCGGAAGCGATGAACATGGGGTGCCCATCACCATCCGTGCAAAGAAAGAGGGCATCACTCCGCAAGATGTAGTAGACCGTTATCATACGCTTATCAAGGATTCATTCAAGGAGTTCGGCATCTCGTTCGACGTGTATAGCCGCACCACCTCGAGCACACACCGCGAAGTGGCAAGTGACTTCTTCCGCAAGCTATACGACAAAGGCGAATTCATTGAAAAGACATCCATGCAATACTACGACGAGGAAGCCAAGCAATTCCTTGCCGACCGTTACATCACAGGTGAATGTCCGCATTGCCATGCCGAAGGTGCCTATGGCGACCAATGCGAAAAGTGCGGTACATCACTTTCACCAACCGACCTTATCAACCCCAAGAGTGCCATCAGCGGTAGCCAACCCGTGATGAAGGAAACCAAACACTGGTATCTCCCACTCGACAAGCACGAAGCTTGGCAACGCGAATGGATTTTGGAAAACCATAAAGAATGGCGTCCCAATGTGTATGGCCAATGCAAGAGTTGGCTCGACATGGGCTTGCAACCTCGTGCCGTGAGCCGCGACCTCGATTGGGGTATCCCAGTGCCCGTTGAAGGTGCCGAAGGCAAAGTGCTATACGTTTGGTTCGATGCGCCTATCGGTTACATCAGCAACACCAAAGAACTTCTTCCCGACACTTGGGAAACATGGTGGAAAGACCCCGAAACACGCCTTGTACACTTCATCGGCAAGGACAACATCGTCTTCCATTGCATCGTTTTCCCCGCTATGTTGAAGGCTGAAGGTAGCTACATTCTACCCGACAACGTACCATCAAACGAATTCCTCAACCTTGAAGGCGATAAGATTTCAACCAGCCGCAATTGGGCCGTTTGGTTGCACGAATACCTCGCAGATTTCCCAGGTAAGCAAGACGTATTGCGCTATGTACTTACCGCTAATGCCCCTGAAACAAAGGACAACGACTTCACTTGGCACGACTTCCAAGCACGCAACAACAACGAACTCGTGGCCGTTTATGGCAACTTCGTAAACCGTGCTTTGCAACTCACCAAGAAGTACTTCAATGGCATCGTACCTGCTTGTGGCGAATTGACCGACTACGACAAAGAAACCTTGAAAGAGTTTGCCGACGTAAAACAAGAGGTAGAAAAACTGCTCGATGTATTCAAATTCCGCGATGCACAAAAAGAGGCCATGAACTTGGCTCGCATCGGTAACAAATACTTGGCTGATACCGAACCTTGGAAATTGGCAAAGACAGATATGGCTCGTGTAGAAACTATCTTGCACATTGCCCTCCAACTTACCGCCAACCTCGCCATTGCCTTCGAACCATTCTTGCCTTTCAGTAGCGAAAAACTTCGCAAGATGCTGAACATGGAAAGCTTCGATTGGGCAAACCTTGGTCATACCGACCTACTTGAAGCCGGTCACCAATTGGGCGAACCTGCATTGCTCTTCGAAAAGATTGAAGATAGCGCCATCGATGCACAAATGCAACGCCTTGCCGACATTAAAAAGGCTAATGAAGCCGCCAACTATAAGGCCGATCCTATCAAGCCAACCATCGCATTCGAAGATTTCGAAAAGCTCGATATCCGCGTAGGTACTGTGCTCGAGTGTGAAGTAGTGCCCAAGATGAAGAAGCTCTTGAAGTTCAAAATAGCCGATGGATTGGAAAACCGCACCATCGTTAGCGGCATAGCACAACACTATCAACCCGAAGAGTTGATTGGTAAGCAAGTGCTGTTCATTGCCAACTTGGCACCACGCCAATTCAAGAATGGCTTGGTGAGCGAAGGCATGATTCTCAGTGCCGAAAACTACGATGGCTCATTGGCCGTAACTTCATTACTTAAGGAAGTTAAGCCAGGTAGCAAAGTGTGCTAAATCCGTAAGCAAATGGGCGATGGATTAAAAGAAAAAACGGCCAAAGGCCTCTTTTGGGGAGGATTGAGCAATGGTATACAACAGTTGCTCAACCTTATCTTTGGCATTTTTCTTGCACGCCTGCTTACCCCAGCCGACTATGGCATGGTGGGTATGCTTGCCATCTTCTCGCTCATTGCCGCTACCTTGCAAGAGAGTGGTTTCACGGCTGCTCTTGCCAACAAAAAGGAGGTTTCACATCGCGACTATAATGCCGTATTTTGGTTTAGTGTGCTCACCGGATGCACACTTTACCTACTCCTCTTCTTCGCCTCCCCGCTCATCGCTTCCTTTTACGAAATACCCGAGCTAACCCCTTTGGCTCGTTATAGCTTCCTTGGTTTTTTGATATCAAGTTTTGGAGTGGCGCAAAACGCCTACCTTTTCCGCAACTTAATGGTGAAACAAAAATCCATTTCGCTCATTGTTGCGCTATTGGTATCGGGATGTGTGGGTGTTACGATGGCCTACTTCGGCTTTGCCTATTGGGGCATCGCTACGCAAAGCATTGTCTATATTGCCACTATCAACCTTTGCTACCTTTACTTCTCGCATTGGCGCCCTACATTCAACATCGATTTCTCGCCGATAAGAAGCATGTTCGTTTTCAGTAGCAAATTGCTCTTGACAAACATCTTCAAGCACCTCAACGACCATATCCTCACCATCATTTTGGGAAAATACTATTCCGACAAGGATGCCGGCTACTTCAGCCAAGCACACAAATGGAATTACATGGGACACTCGTTGATATCGGGCATGGTAAACGGCGTGGCACAACCCGTATTGGTTTCTACCGGTGATGAGCGCGAACGGCTACAACGCGTTTTCCGGAAGATGCTTCGCTTCACCGCCTTCATTGCTTTTCCCGCTATGTGGGGATTGGCCTTGATTGTACCCGAATTGATTCCAATAGCCATTACCGACAAGTGGCTTCCTTGCGTGCCCATCTTGCAAATACTTTGCATCGGTGGCGCTTTCATCCCTATTATCACCCTCTACACCAACATGATTATCAGCCGTGGGCGTTCGGACATTTACATGTTCGGCACCATAGCCATCGGCCTCATCCAAATGCTCGTCATGTGGTTACTTCATCCCTACGGCATGCAACGCATGGTGGTGGTATATGTCATCTTGAATAGTTGTTGGTTGCTGGTGTGGCACTATTTTGTGTGGCGCGAAATCAAACTTTCCCTCCTTTCCGCCTTGAAAGATTTATTGCCCTTTGCCGCCATCTCGGCAATGGTGCTATTTGCTACCTATCACCTAACGGCATTCATCGCCAATGCCTACCTATTGATGCTAAGCAAGATAGTCGTTGCCGCCCTACTCTACATGGGTATTATGTGGCTTAGCGGTGCAAAGATTTTCAAAGAGAGTATTCAATTCTTGTTTAAGCGAAAAGTATGAGCCAAGGAACAATTACATTAGTGCCCGTAGGAGGATTGGCCAATCGAATGAAGGCGATAGATGCCGCCTATCATTTGGCTAAAGATTGCGATAGCAAGCTGCAAGTTATTTGGTTTAAGGACAAAGGATTGAATTGTCGTTTCGACCAACTCTTTCAGCACCCCACCGATTCCATTATTACCATTCGTGAGGCCACTTTCTGCGACTTGCTTTTGGAAGATAGGCCACGGAAAAAGAATTTCTTCCTACCTTGGTTGCCCGAACACTTAAAGTACGATGCTTGCATTTACGAGCAACAAGCCACCATACTATTTTACGACCACTTCGACTATGCCGCATGGGCAAGAAACCGACGTGTATATTTAGCAAGTTGCGTCTATTTTCACCCACAACCCGAGGAGAAGCTATTCAAATTGTTTCAACCCATCGACTCGTTGCAACAAGAGATAGCGAAGCGTTGTGCCGGTTTCAATGAACACACCATCGGCATTCATATCCGACGCACCGACAACATAGCATCCATCACGAAAAGCCCTACCGAATTGTTTATCAAGCAAATGGAAGAAATTGTCGAGCATCAGCCCGACACCACTTTCTACTTAGCTACCGACTCGGAAGAGGAGAAGCAAACCTTGAGACAAACCTTCGGCAATCGCATCATCACATCGCCCCACGCGGCCGAACGACACTCACTAAGTGGCATGCAAGAGGCATTGATTGAGTTGTATATGCTTTCGCGTACATCCCGAATCATTGGCTCGATGCAAAGTTCGTATTCGGAAACGGCCGCACAAATAGGGCACATTCATTGTTCATTCATCAACAAAGCAGGGATATGACGAAAACGGCAGATATATTGGTGATTATCGTCTCCTACAACTTCGAACGTTGGATGGAGAAATGCTTGGGTAGCTTGCAACAATCGGCTATGCCCGTCGATGTTGTTGTGATTGATAATGCCTCGCAAGACAATACCACCCATCGCATCCGCAACGAATATCCTTGGGTGCACCTAATAGCCAACAACGAAAACTTAGGTTTTGGTCAAGCCAATAACCTCGGCCTCTCAATCGCCATCCGCCAAGCATACAAAGCCGTCTTCTTGCTCAACCAAGATGCTTGGATAGAGGCGGATGTCATTAAGTTGTTGCATCAAGTAAGCGAAGCAAATCCCACCTACGGCATCTTGTCGCCCAAGCACATGACGGGCAAAGGCGATAAACTCGACCCCGGCTTTGCTCATTACATCAACCAATCAGCATTGTCCGCCACGGACAATACCCCCATAGCCACGCCCTTTATCAATGCCGCCATTTGGTATATCCCCACCGTGGTATTGAAAGAGGTAGGCGGTTTTTCTCCGCTTTTCTACCATTATGGTGAGGACAAAGATTATGTCAATCGTATGACACACCACGGCTATCAAGTAGGCTTTGTGCCTACGCTTCAGGGCTTTCACGACCGCGAATACCGCCCCGTGACACACGAAAAGTTTCTCCACACCGAGTATGTTTATCTCCTTTCGGAGTATGCCAACCCTCATCGCTCTGCATGGATGGGCTTTGCCTATAGCGTCTTGGCCAGCATCAAGAAATCGTGCTTATCGCTATGCCGTGGAAAGTTTGCCGACGCATTAGCCTACTTGAAAATCAGCCTCCGCTTGCTATGCAAAAGCCGCGAAGTGTTGCGCGTAAGAAAACAGATTAACACCAAGCAACCCAACTTCCTTGCCTCATGAAAACCTACGCACCCATATTGTTGTTTGTCTATAACCGCCCCGAACACTTCAAGCAGTTGATAGCGAGCCTGCAAGCCAATGCCGAGGCGCCCCAATCCATGCTTTTTATCTACACCGATGCTGCTCGCAACAAAGCGGACGAAGAGCAAGTAAATAAAGTGAGAGAGGTAATTCGCCACATCGACGGGTTTGCCTCTATCGAGGTGATTGAGCGCGCAACAAATTGGGGACTTGCACGGAACATAATCGGTGGAGTCACCGAACAGATTCGGCGCTACGGCCGTGTAATTGTGTTGGAAGACGACTTGGTGGTGGCCCCCTACTTCCTTCGTTTTATGAACGATGCGTTGGAGGCGTACAAAGACGAGCCGCAAGTGGGACACATCCAAGCGTGCGACTTCACCCAAGATGCCTCCCTTCCCGATACTTTCCTTATCAAGTTTACCGGTAGCTGGGGATGGGCTACGTGGGAGAGGGCTTGGCAACACTTCAACCCCGACGGACAAGCACTACTGAACGAACTTGAAGGCCGCCGTTTGACTCGTCGTTTCGACTTCAACGGCAACTACCGCTTCACCCGCATGCTTCGCCGACAAGTACAAGGTAAAAACAATTCTTGGGCCATCCGATGGAATGCATCACTCTTCTTGAAGGATATACTTTCGCTCAACGTAGGCCGTTCGTTGGTGCAAAACAATGGGTTCGATGGTAGTGGCACCCATTGCGGAGGAGGCAATTTGTATGGCTCGCAACTATGGATGCAACCCCTGCCCGTGCAGAAGATAACGCCCATTTGTGAAAACGAAGCGGCACGAGCCGCCTTTGCACGCTATTACCACCGCACCAATGGCTTTTGGGCAAAGGTGATTCGCCGCATTAAACGAACATTGAAAGGAGATTTTGGCGCATGAAAGTATTGATGGTCAACACATCCGAACGCACCGGCGGTGCCGCCGTAGCTTGCCACCGCTTGCTCGATGCGCTGAACAAGCAAGGCATCGAAGCCACGATGTTGGTGCGCGACAAGCAAACCGACAATCCCCACGTCATCGCCCTACCAAAGCCGTTTTACATGAAGCTTTGTTTCCTTTGGGAGCGCTTCATCATTTGGGCAAACAACCTCTTCAGCCGCAAAAACCTCTTTACCGTCTCTATAGCCAACACGGGTGCAGACATTACCCGATTACCCGCCTTCAAGGAGGCCGACATCATCCACCTACATTGGGTGAATCAAGGGATGTTGTCGCTAAAAGATATCCGCAAAATATTGCTATCGGGCAAGCCGGTGGTGTGGACAATGCACGACATGTGGCCATGCACCGCCATTTGCCACCATGCACAAGGGTGCAACCGCTATCAAACCGCTTGCCAAGCATGCCCATACCTTCGCTTTCCAAGCCAAAACGACCTTTCGCATCGCATCTTTATGCAAAAAAAGAATGTATATGCACAAGGCAACCTACACATAGTGGCCGTGAGCCGATGGTTATCCGCATTGGTCAAGCAAAGCACTTTACTTGGCGGAAAGGCAATTCACACCATAAACAATGCCCTCTCGCTGAACGACTTCCAACTAACAGACAAGAAAGAAGCCCGCAAGCAGTTGCAACTCCCCGATAAGCACTTGATAGCCTTCGGTGCCGCCCGCATTGATGACCCCATCAAAGGATTCGACTATCTCTTGGAGGCCATCCAAACGCTTATCCGCCGGGGCAATTTCGAGCAAGAGAAGCTGCATCTGCTACTCTTTGGTGGGATAAAGGATGCTAAACGACTGGCCGAAGTGCCCGTATCGTACACCTACTTCGGGCACATCAAGGATAGCGCTCGCCTTTCTGCCCTCTACTCGGCCGCCGACGTTACCGTGTCGGCATCGCTATACGAAACGTTCGGACAAACATTGGCCGAGGCACAAGCGTGCGGTTGTCTGCCCGTATCGTTTAGCAATAGCGGACAGACGGACATTATCACCCACAAAGAGAACGGCTATTTGGCCGAGGCATACAATACCAACGATTTGGCCAACGGCATTGCATGGGCATTGCGCGAGGGGAAAGCAACCATATCGCCCACCCACTTACGCCATAGCGTGGTGCAACGCTTTTCGAGCGAAGTCATCGCCAACGAGTATGCACAATTATACGAACAACTCATCACTCCAAGCCATGAATAAACCCCTCTTCAGCATCATCACCATCTGCTACAATGCAGAAGCCACGTTGGAAAAAACCATTCAAAGCGTGCTTGCGCAAACCTACCCCAACGTAGAGTACATCGTTGTGGATGGCGCATCGAAGGACAACACACTCGCTATTATAAATAGGTATAGGCCACAACTTGGCAAGGTGGTGAGCGAGCCGGACAAGGGACTTTACGATGCCATGAACAAGGGCATCGGCTTGGCTACGGGCGATTACCTCTGCTTTCTCAATGCCGGCGACACCTTCTTCTCGGCCAACACCTTGCAAGAAATGGTTGCTACACTTCCGGCGGACAAGCGTCCCGATGTTATCTATGGCGAAACGGCTTTGGTAGATGCCGAAGGCCATTTTGTGCGCATGCGCCGATTGCAAGCGCCCGAGGTGCTGACGTGGCGTAGTTTCCGCCAAGGCATGTTGGTGTGTCACCAAGCCTTCTTTGCTCGTCGCGAGTTAGTGCCGCTATACGACCTTCAATACCGCTTCTCGGCCGACTTTGATTGGTGTATCCGCATCATGAAGCAAAGCCACCTGCTACACAATACCCACCTGACGTTGGTGAACTACCTTGACGAAGGCCTCACCACCCGCAACCAAAAGGCATCGCTGAAAGAGCGCTTCCGCATCATGGCGAAACATTACGGCCTCTTCAGCACGTTGCTTCACCATCTTTGGTTTGTTTTCCGGGCAATCATTAAGCGATAATCTTCTCTACACATAAACGATGTTTTGCCACAGTTGTGGCAGTGGACTGCCATAACTATGGCACTGCACTGCCAAGGCGGTGGCAGTCCACTGCCAAGCCTAAAAAAAAGTTTGGCACACGTGGAGTACTTCTGACGGGGGTTAACACCTATTTTCGAGAACGATTAGCATCCATCTCCATTGTCCGAAGAAATGAAATACACATCGTGCGAACAATTCGCTGAAACCTTAATAAATCTTAAAAACATTGCATCTACTATTAAAATAGTTGCACACTAATTCATGGCCCGATACATTTGTTGACAAATTACAACAAAACAGTTGCGCTATGGATATAGATACCAAACACCGAAGCCTCACCAAGTCGGAACTTCACTTGATGAACCTATTATGGGATAAAGGCGAAGGCACCGTGAACGATTTAATAGAGATGATGCCCGAACCTCGTCCGGCCTACACCACCGTGCTTACCGTGATGCGTGTACTTACCAAGAAGGGAGTAGTAGAGGCCACTCCACAAGGAAAGGCATACCTCTACAAGCCACTAATGACGCGCGAAGAATACACCAAAGGTTTCATGGAAGAGACACGCAACACGCTTTTCAAAGGCTCGTTCAGCAAGCTACTCCTATTCTTTGCCGAACGCGAGCGTCTTGCCGCCGACGAAGTGGAGAAGATTGTCGCTTTGCTGAAGAAAAACCAACAAGGAACGAACAACAAAGAGGAAACAAACAAAAACTAATCACCATAAACACTTACCATTATGAAAACGAATTTATTTTTCAAGAAGATGGTATGGGCAATGGCCATTGCCGCTACCTGTTTCGTTTGTGAAGCCAACGCACAAAACGACGACCCTTACAAAGAATTTGTATCGCCTCAATGGGGATTGAAGTGCCCGGATGGACACACACGCTTGACTGAATACAAGGCACAAGGCGAGAACGACGCCAAAGTGCAGAAGCAATACAACAAGTTGATGAAACGCATCGATAAAGCGAAAGCCAAACGCGAAAAAGTACTGAAGAAAGCCTTCAAAAAAGAGGGCACGCGCTTTGTTGTGGCAGAGGCCAAAGCCATGAAGAAAGCACAAAAGTACTTGAAGCGCAAAGGCATCGAACTACTTCCATTGGGCACTTTCCGCCTGAAAGACGGTACCACACTGATTCTGGACGACAAGCACACGCTGACGCCAAAAGTAATTGAGTATCACGCCAACGCCAAGAGCAAAACGCCAACCTTGGAGCGCGAAAAATCGCCCAACTACGATGCCCATAACGAACAGACATGGCCCATCTACACCAATGTGGAAACCGCTTCTAATAGATACATCGATGGCGTGGAAGTGTATCGAGGCGAAAACTGCACTTATGTAGTAAGATACAACCAAGTAGCATTCGACTATCATTGGTTCCATCCAAAATCGGGCGATGCCCTTGTCGATCCAGAAACGGGCGACCGCTATATGGTGCGCTACTTGGAACACTTCCCGCTCGACACTTACCTTTGGATTCACGGCCAAGAGGGAAAAACCATCCGTCGTGTGTATGTCTATCCCCCGTTGCCAGAGCATGTTAAGAGAGTGGATTTAATCCCCAGCCGCATCCCCGCATCCGAACGACTTTCAAACGTAGCTCCTTATAGAGCATATCAAGGCTTGAAAGTAAGAGATGCTTCTGAGATGCAAAATGGAAAAACAATTTATTAACCGATTAATATCGTGATTATGGAAACTTTATACGCTATTCTTCCGCTTGCAGGCCGCTACATCCTTGTAGCCGGTTTGCTGATGGCACTCTATTGGATGTTGTGGCGCAAGCAAGCCACTCATCGTGCCAAACGCATCTACTTGTTGGCATTGCCCTTCATGGCATTGGCCATCACACTGATACAGATTGAAGTATATAAGCCCGACCCTGTGGTAGTTACCATCGAGAAGAAGGTAGAAGCCGTGCAGAACATCTCCATGGCCGAAGCTATTCCGATGACAACATCGGCCGCTACCGTTGCCCCCACTGAGGTAAACGAGGCCGAAGAGGCAATACCCGTTGCACTTGCTCCAATGGAGGCGGTAGAGGAAGCTATCAACCTCAGCACGTGGGATATCATAACCATCGTTTATATCAGCATATTGGTTGCCTTGTGCATCCCGTTTGTTGTGGGCTTTGTGCAACTGAAGTTGCTTAGCAAGAAGGCCAACAAGCAACAAGACAAGGAGAAGAACATCCGCATCCTGACGGGACAAGCCATCAAAGCGCCCTTCTCTTTCTATCGCTCCATCTTCCTGCCAAGCAACCTGACCGATACGCAACGCCGGATGATACTTAGTCACGAAGAGGCACACATACAACACCGCCATTACTTAGACATGTGGATCAGTGCGTTGGTTACCCGTCTCTTCTGGTGGAATCCTTTCCTTTGGTGGGCAAACAACGAGTTGCGCAACATTCACGAGTTCGAAGCCGACGGTGTGGTACTGAACACCGGCGAAGACCTCTACACCTACCAAACCATCCTCATCGAAGAGGTGATGCATGGCGACATTGTGATAGCCAACGGCTTTAACCACTCCTTCATCCGCCGACGCTTCATCGAGATGGCAAAAAGCACCAACCGCCGCATGAGCAAATGGGGAAAGATAGGCACCGGTGCCTGGATGTTGCTGATTGTAGCCTTGTTCTGCTGCTCGGTGGGCAAAGCCGAAACCATCTACAAAACGGTGATTACTCACGAACCTCAAGAGTTGGTGGCGGAAGCTGTTACTGAAACAGCTATGGAAGAGTCGCCAATTCTTATCGACACACTGACTTTATCGAAGGACAAGCCATTCCTTGTATTCCAAGATTCGGTTGCCATTTTGCAGGCCGATGATGATTATATGTTGTTCGACGATACGGTTGTTATCGACTTTAACGATTCACCTCTCACGGTAGAAGCCAATAATTTGGAACAAGCCGAGTTGTTAGAAGGATTATTAAATTTATTTGATGAACTTACTCCCGAAGAATACGAAGAGCTATTGACACAATCGGACATGAATCTTCCGCCTTTAGAAAGTATTAATCAAGCTATTAAGGCAACAAAGGAAGGCATAAACAAAAATTTTTCGCAAGAGATGAATATGTTACAAAATAGGTTGTTAAATTCATTGATAAACTCGATGGCTAATAATGGTCTATTAAATTCAAGCAATGCAAAAGAATTAGGGAAAGCGAGCATAAATAAAAAAACTGATAATTTTGAAGTCTTACGACAGAATGTGATTAACTTCCTTACACAATGGATTAATCATAGTAGATTGGGATTACCTAATGGAATGAAACTTAGCGATTATACGCCCGAGCAACTAATCAGGCATACGAATATGCAAAGAGAACAGGAGAAAAAAGCCCGAGCAATCGTTGATTTTTTGATAGCACAAACAACACAATTGGATGAGTCTGTAGCCCGCCAGATGTCTAATCTCATTGAACAATATGGTTTCCCTGCACCAGAAGAGGAATTCGATTGTTTGATTGAAATAGGAAACTATATTTTGCTTGTACATAGGAATGAAGGAATAGGATATTCTACACAGATTCTTAACAAGAACAATTCCATTCAATCAACCAACCAAACTGATAGTTTGAATGAATACAAAAAATCAACCGAATATCTTTCAAACAATGTACATATCCTATTGTTTGATTGGTTTATCCAAGAAACTTCAGAAGAACGCAAAAAGAGAAAGGAAGAAAATGTAGCCACAAGACTGAAGCAGATTAAGCAAGCAGAGCCATCATTAGGCAAGTATTTAGAAGAACAGATTGAAAGATATGGCATTCATCCAAAAGAAGAGGTCATCGAAATTATTGTTCCTTTTAGTGATGGAAAGGTAATGCTATACAAAAAAGAAGGAGACAGACTCAGTAGCCGTGAAATGAATTCATCCCAACCTATCTCCGAAAACTTGCGCAAAGCCAAAGAGAACGAGTTTGTGATAGAAGGCTTTGTGGACGAAAACATTACCGATTCGTGCTACAACATCTACTTGGCCGACGAGCACTTCCTGATTCAAGACGAACCGGTGGCTACGGTGCCGGTGGTGAACAAGCGTTTTACCTATGTGGTGAACATCGACAAGATGACGGCCGGACGCTTGCGTTGCATCTTCCCCGGTGGAGAGCTTTGCGAAGCATCGATTGCCCTCTACTTTGTGCCGGGCGAAACCGTGAAACTCTTTGTCCACAATGGTTTCTATAATTTAGATAAAAGCCCGGAATATGGCAATAAGGTAACAAGAGCTATGGAAATTGCTCGCGAAGAGACCAATTGGGAAACGCCTCATCAGCCAAAGATTAAGGGCAAGGCTTGGAAAGAGGTTTCGCACGACTACAACGCAGGCTTTATCGTGAAGGAGGTCTATTTCAACGATAAAGAGACGGTTTTGCGCATTGCAAACAATGATTATCACGAAAACATGATTTTCTACAAAACCGACTACATCATGGACGAAAATGGTAAAAAGTATAAGCTGAAGCGTGCTATAAAGGGGCTTATCGGTGAAAACAACGAGCAAGAAACCCGCATATTTGGTGCATACTTAGCCTTCGAACCTATGCCAAAGGATACAAAGACGATTATTTTCAACAACCGCGACGTTATTGTGAATAATATCCGCGAGGCTAAAAAAGGAAAGGTAATCTACTAACATTTCCTCCACCATTAGTTAAGAATACATTAAGCCTTCTTGCCAATTAGGGATAACCTTTCGGCAAGAAGGTTTAATCTTATACCCCCAATAGCTGCAACAGTTCGTTCATGCCCTCGGTAGCACCCTTTTGGATGACGTGAATGGGGCGATTGGTGTGTGCATCCACCGGCTTGGGGTCGATAAGGAAGATACGTGCATCGGCCGGTGCATAGTGTAGCAAGCCGGCGGCAGGATAGACATTCAGGGAGGTACCTATTATAATAAGTATGTCGGCTTGGCTCACATAGTCGATAGCCGTTTCTATCATAGGAACGGCCTCGCCAAACCAAACGATGAAGGGGCGAAGCGGTGAGCCGTCGCCGGCAAGGTCATCGACATGGGTTTCATACGCTTCGGGCTTCAGTTCGACAATGTAGCGCGGATCGTTGGGGTTGCGGCTACTACACATCTTGGTCAGCTCGCCATGTAGGTGGATAACACGAGTGCTACCGGCACGTTCGTGCAAGTTGTCTACGTTTTGTGTCACTACCGTTACTTCGTATTGCTCTTCGAGCTTGGCTACGGCAAGATGTCCGCCATTGGGCTGCACGGTGGGCAATTGCTTGCGACGTTCGTTGTAAAATCGGATAACCAATTCGGGATTGGCAAGGTATCCTTCGGGCGTTGCCACTTGCTCTACGGGATACTTGTCCCACAAACCTCCGGCATCGCGAAACGTACTGATACCACTCTCGGCACTGATGCCTGCACCCGACAAAACGACTATTTTCTTCATGTTTTCCTCCTTTTTTAGTAAGATTCATGCAAATTTAACACGTTTCGTTCAATATTAAAAAAAATTAAATAGTTAAAATTAAAGCATTTCCATAAAAAGGTGTACTTTTGCGGCTTGAAAATTAAGAATAATAAAAACTATGGATAAATTCAGTTATGCTATTGGCCTTGGTATTGGCCAAAACTTATTGGGAATGGGTGCAAAAGGTATCGATGTAAACGACTTTGCACAAGCCATTAAAGACGTGCTCGATGGTAACGAAACTGCTATCACTCACACCGAAGCACGCGACATCGTGAACAAGTATTTCCAAGAACTGGAAGAGAAGATGAATGCCGCCAACATTGAAGCCGGCAAACGTTTCTTGGAAGAGAACAAAAAGCGCGAAGGCATTGTTACATTGCCCAGCGGATTGCAATACGAAGTAATCAACGAAGGTAACACCGAAGGCCCACGCGCCCAAGCTACCGACCAAGTGCAATGCCACTACGAAGGTACGTTGATTGATGGTACTTTGTTCGACAGCTCTATCAAGCGCGGACAACCCGCTACATTCGGTGTGAACCAAGTAATTGCTGGATGGGTAGAAGCCCTCCAATTGATGCCCGAAGGTGCTAAGTGGAAACTCTACATCCCCAGCGAATTGGGCTATGGTGCTCATGGCGCAGGCGAAATGATTCCTCCACACAGCACATTGGTATTCGAAGTAGAACTATTAAAAATAATCAAATAAATAAAAGGAGAAAAATTGTTATGAAAAAAGTTTTATTCATTGCAGCAGTAGCTATTGCCACAGGTCTTAGCTCATGCGCTCAAGCTCCAAAAGCTGAGTTGAAAACAGAAATCGACTCGCTTTCGTATGCTATCGGTCTCTCTCGTAGCCAACAAGGTTTGACTCAATTCTTGGAACAACAAGGTGTGGATAGTGCACAATACTCAAACTTCTTGAAAGGAGTTGTTGATGGTGCAAAGAGTGCCGACATCTCAGAAAAGATTGCTTACTCTGTAGGTATGCAAATCGGTCAAATGATTTCTGTAAATTGGTTCGAAAGCATCAACCACGAATTGTTTGGCAACGACTCTACCAAGACTATCAACAAGGAAGATATGTTGGCTGGTTTCTTTGCTGGTGTAACCGGTAAGGGCCGCGTCATGGATCCAATCATTGCTTCTACTTACACTGACGACAAGATGAAGAGCGTAAAAGAGGCTTCTTTGCTTGAAAGATTTGGCGAAAACAAGGCTGCCGGCGAAAAGTTCTTGGAAGAAAACAAGGCTAAGGAAGGCGTTGTAACTACTGAAAGCGGTTTGCAATACAAGGTTATCACTGAAGGTAAGGGACAAGTTCCTACCAGTACAGACAGAGTGAAGGTACACTACAAGGGTACTTTGATTGATGGTACTGAGTTCGATAGCTCATACTCTCGCAAAGACAAGGATGGTAACCCACAACCTTCTACTTTCCGCGCTAACCAAGTAATCAAGGGTTGGACAGAAGCACTTACCATGATGCCTATTGGCTCAAAATGGGAGCTTTACATTCCACAAGAATTGGCGTATGGTAGCCAAGACACTGGTACTATTCCTCCATTCTCAACATTGATTTTCGAAGTAGAATTGCTTAGCATCGAAAAGTAATTTGCTTGAAATAATAGCTATAGAAAAGGGATGCCCACGTGTGAGCATCCCTTTTTTTATAATATTGATTGAATAATAAACCAAAGTATAGGTATCAACATTGCCGGAAGAAAATTAAGTGTTTTGCAATCCTTCAACTTCAGTAGCGAAAGGCCGGAAGCTACAATCATCAATCCACCCACAATCAGTAACTCGGCCATCAACGCATCACTAACCGCCGAACTGGAATACTTTGCCACCATGTAGAACATGCCTTGCCAACAAAATAGCACTGGAGCAGCCAATATCATCCAAATGCCATAAGTAGAGGCAAAAACGGTAGAGGTAACCAAATCGAGCGTAGCATTGGTGTAAAGAAAGGTGTTATCGCCATTCAATGCACTAATAACCGGCCCAAGCATAGACAATGGACCAATGCAATAGAGCAATATAGCCGTGGAAAGTCCTGCCGAAAGGTTGTTCTTCTTGCTAGAAGAGAGTTTATTGACCAACTTCGCAAAGCGACCATCGATATCTATGGCCGTGCCAATGATACCGCCCAGTGCCAATGCAACAATAAACAATACCGGATATTCACTTTTCGAGAAATTTCCAACAACCGCGTTCAATCCTATCCCCAAACAAGCAAGTCCCAAACCGGTGTAAAGCACCTCCTTGTATTTCTCCTTGATGCCACGATTCATCACAGCACCGGCAAGCGTACCAGCAATAATAGTACATGTATTTACAATTGTTCCTAACATAATGTAACTATAAACTTTCGCGCTGCAAAAGTACATTTTTCTGCAAACACAGCACAAATCATGACCGATTTTTCTTAAAAACAACAAAAAATATAAAGTATTTCTTGCTGTAAATAGTGTTTTATAGCATAAATTCCATAGAAATTTATATCCTAAGTATATTTTTTTCTCTCTTTTTATAGAGAAAATAAAATAAAGTGCTACATTTGCTTACTTTTTGATAATAACATATAAAATATATATAACAATTATGGAAAAAATAGACAGCCTTGACAAACAGATTTTGGAGATTATCTCGCAAAATGCACGTATTCCTTTTAAAGATGTAGCAGGTGAATGTGGTGTATCACGCGCAGCTATCCATCAACGTGTTCAACGCTTGATTGACTTGGGTGTTATCACAGGTTCGGGATATCATATAAATCCAAAATCATTGGGCTACAGAACTTGTACTTATGTAGGTATAAAATTGGAAAAAGGTTCGATGTACAAAACCGTTGTCAACCAATTGCAACATATTCCAGAAGTAGTGGAATGCCACTTCACAACCGGTCCTTACACCATGCTGACTAAGGTATATGCTCGCGACAACGAACACTTAATGGACTTGCTGAACAACAAGATGCAAGAAATTCCAGGTGTTACTTCGACCGAAACACTGATTTCATTGGATCAAAGCATCAAGAAAGAAATTCCTATCCTACCCGAATAAGGTTGTATGGACTTCTTAAACGAATACCACCTTTCCGGACTTCTTATCGGCATCTGTACCTTTTTGATAATAGGCCTATTCCATCCCATTGTGATTAAAGCCGAATATCATTGGGGCACAGGTTGTTGGTGGATATTCCTTTTATTGGGAATAGCGGGAATCATTGCTTCTGTTTGTGTGGAAAGTATTCTGCTTGCTTCGCTATTGGGCGTATTTGCTTTCTCCTCGTTTTGGACAATCAAAGAGATTTTCGACCAAGAGAAACGAGTGAAAAAGGGATGGTTTCCCAAGAATCCGAAACGTAAATACAAGTGGGAATAATCAACTTTCGGAGCCAAACATTTGTTTGATTCAGAAAAAGAATATATCTTTGCAACCGCTTTCAAGAAAAGAAAGCTTCAGGACTTGTAGCTCAGTTGGTTAGAGCAACAGACTCATAATCTGGAGGTCCCTGGTTCAAGCCCAGGCTGGTCCACAAAGAAAATGAAGCAGTTACGAAATTTCGTAACTGCTTTTTTCTTTATCTGTCAATCACAAAGTAAGCATACATTAATTTATCGCAAAATTCATTGTTTTTCACCCACATATCACGGCTAACAAATTATCAAATCTATTTTCGCTCG
>JAGBWA010000042.1 GCA_017630035.1 Bacteroides sp. | reverse complement strand
TTGAAGAAGCGTACAGCGGATTGTAAAATCGTAAGACGCAATGGCCGTTTGTATGTTATTAACAAAAAAAATCCTAAGTATAAACAACGTCAAGGATAATAGTTATTATTTTTGCGAAATAAATATTTAATAACAATATGGCTGTAAGAATAGTTGGTGTAGACCTACCCCAAAACAAGAGAGGTGAAATTGCGTTGACCTATATTTATGGAATAGGTCGTAGTAGTTCAGCAAAGATTTTAGACAAAGCAGGTGTTGACAGAGACCTGAAAGTAAAAGACTGGACGGATGATCAAGCTGCCAAGATTCGTGAAATCATTGGTGCAGAGTTCAAAGTAGAAGGTGACCTTCGTACTGAAATCCAATTGAACATTAAGCGTTTGATGGATATCGGTTGTTATCGTGGCGTTCGCCATCGTATTGGTCTTCCTGTTCGTGGTCAGAGCACAAAGAACAATGCTCGTACTCGTAAGGGTAAGAAGAAAACCGTTGCTAATAAGAAAAAAGCTACTAAATAATAATTGTTGATATGGCAAAAAAAACAGTTGCAGCAAAAAAGAGAAATGTAAAGGTAGTTGCTAATGGACAATTGCACGTTCATTCATCTTTCAACACCATCATTGTTTCTCTGGCAAATAGTGAAGGACAAGTAATTTCTTGGTCTTCTGCCGGTAAGATGGGATTTAGAGGCTCTAAGAAGAACACTCCCTATGCAGCACAAATGGCTGCTCAAGATTGTGCAAAGATTGCATTCGATCTTGGTTTGAGAAAGGTAAAGGCATATGTTAAGGGACCTGGTAATGGACGTGAGTCAGCTATCAGAACTGTACATGGTGCAGGTATTGAAGTTACTGAAATTATCGACGTAACTCCATTGCCACACAATGGTTGTCGTCCTCCAAAAAGACGTAGAGTATAATATTTACCTTTAATTTAAGTGAAACTTGATTTTGTTATTTGGATTGTATTCTTCTCTGCAATCGCGGCTGCTACAAATTAAGTTCATGAATAACAATTTAATATTTAAAAGAAATGGCTAGATATACTGGACCAAAATCAAGAATTGCTCGTAAATTCGGTGAAGGCATCTTTGGAGCAGATAAAGTTCTTTCAAAGAAAAATTATCCTCCGGGCCAACATGGTAATTCAAGAAAGAGAAAGACTTCTGAGTATGGCGTTCAACTTCGCGAAAAGCAAAAAGCTAAATATACTTATGGAGTATTGGAAAAACAATTCCGTAACTTGTTTGAAAAGGCTGCTACAGCTAAGGGTATTACAGGTGAAATTCTTCTCCAATTGTTGGAAGGTCGTTTGGACAATGTAGTATTCCGTTTGGGTATTGCTCCAACACGTGCAGCTGCTCGCCAATTGGTAAGCCACAAGCACATTACAGTTGATGGTGAAGTTGTGAATATCCCTTCATATGCTATCAAGCCTGGTCAAATTGTTGGCGTTCGCGAGAAGTCTAAGTCTTTGGAAGTAATTGTTAACTCTTTGGAAGGATTTAACCATAGCAAATATCCTTGGTTGGAATGGGATGAAACTGTGAAGGCTGGTAAGATGTTGCACATCCCAGAAAGAGCAGACATTCCTGAGAACATTAAAGAGCATTTGATTGTAGAATTGTATTCTAAAAACTAATTAATTAATTTCATGGCGATATTAGCATTTCAAAAACCTGATAAAGTTTTAATGTTGGAAGCTGACGCAAAATTCGGCAAGTTCGAATTTCGTCCGTTGGAACCCGGTTTTGGTATTACTGTAGGTAATGCTTTGCGCCGCATCTTGCTTTCTTCGTTGGAAGGTTTTGCCATCACCACTATTAAGATAGAAGGTGTTGAACACGAATTTTCTAACGTACCAGGTGTAAAGGAAGATGTTACTAACATTATCTTGAATCTGAAGCAAGTTCGATTCAAGCAAGTAGTCGAAGAATTCGAAAGTGAGAAAGTAAGTATCATTGTAGAAAATTCAAGTGAATTCAAAGCAGGAGATATCGGTAAATACCTGACTGGATTTGAAGTGTTAAACCCAGAATTAGTTATTTGTCATTTAGATTCCAAAGCTACAATGCAGATGGATATTACTATTAACAAAGGTCGTGGTTATGTTCCTGCTGATGAAAATCGTGAATATTGCACCGATGTTAATGTAATTCCCATCGACTCTATTTATACACCGATACGTAATGTTAAGTATCAAATCGAGCCGTTCCGCGTAGAGCAAAAGACCGACTACGATAAATTGGTACTTGAAGTTACTACCGACGGTTCCATTCACCCGAAAGATGCGCTTAAAGAGGCTGCTAAGATATTGATTCATCACTTCATGTTGTTCTCAGATGAGAAGATTACATTGGAAACTACCGATGCAGATAGCAACGAAGAATTTGATGAAGAAGTACTCCACATGCGTCAATTGTTAAAGACTCGCCTTGTTGATATGGATCTTTCTGTTCGTGCCCTCAATTGCTTGAAGGCAGCAGATGTAGATACATTGGGCGATTTGGTACAATTCAACAAGACAGACCTTTTGAAGTTCAGAAATTTCGGAAAGAAATCGCTTACCGAGCTTGATGATTTGCTGGAAAGTCTGAATCTGTCGTTTGGAACTGATATTTCTAAATATAAATTAGATAAAGAATAAAAATGAGACACAATAAGAAATTCAATCATTTGGGTCGTACTGCTTCTCATAGAAACGCAATGTTGGCAAACATGGCATGTTCTTTGATTAAGCACAAAAGAATCACTACGACCGTTGCAAAGGCTAAAGCACTTAAGAAGTTTATTGAGCCTTTGATCACTAAGTCAAAGAACGATACAACCAATTCACGCCGCGTTGTATTCAGTAACTTGCAAGATAAATATGCTGTAACTGAACTGTTCAAGGAAATCTCTGTTAAGATTGGCGATCGTCCAGGTGGATACACTCGTATCATTAAGACTGGTAACCGTTTGGGTGACAATGCAGAAATGTGCTTCATCGAACTCGTTGATTACAATGAAAACATGGCTAAGGAAAAGACAGCTAAGAAAGCTACTCGTACTCGCCGTTCTAAGAAGAGCACTGCAGCTGAAGTTGCTCCAGCCGCTGAAGTTCAAGCAGAAGAACCTAAGGCAGAATAATATTACTATTCTTATACTACATAAAAGCCGTCCCAGTGATTGGGGCGGCTTTTTTTATTGCTATAACTAATTCGTTAAGTTTAATTAACTAATAAATATTTGGCCATAACTAAATATATTAGTTTATTTGCAAACAAATAATGAATTGTATGAAAACACTGTCACCAAGAGAAGAAGAATTGATGGACTTGATGTGGAAACATGGTCCTATGTTTGTAAACGAAATGTTGGAGCACTTCGCTGAACCACGTCCTCATTTCAATACTATTTCTACATTTATTCGTGGTTTGGAAAAGAAAGGATTGGTCTCTCATAAGGCTTATGGTCCTACTCACCAATATTTTCCAGTGCTTACTCGTGAGGAATTTCAAAAACATACGTTGAAGAATGTAGTAAGTAAGTATTTCAATAACTCTTATTTGAGCATTGTTTCTTCGTTCGTTAAGGAGGAACAAATCTCGCTTGATGAGTTAAAAGAGTTGATTGCTATGGTTGAGAATGAAAAGCAATCTTCTACTGATAGTAATAAATGATTCCACCTTAATACTTTTCTTCATGAAGAAGATTCTTTTATTAGCATTATTGTTTTTAACTGCATGTACCCACCAACCGAAAGATTATTATGAGATTTTCGGAGAAGTAGAAAATGTGAAAGATAGTACTATCATTACACTTTTTCGTAGGGTGGGTAATTTGGGACAAGGCATTGCTTCGGATACCATTATTGATGGTAAGTTCTATTTTAAGATTAAACCAGATAGTTTGGTAAAGGATGCTTTACACCTTTCTTGCTTTAGGAGCTCAGAATTCCCTTCCATGGGTGCTATGTTATGGGCTTCTGCTGGTGATGTAGTTAAGGTTACGGGAAAGAATGCGTTAATCTTTACTTGGAATGTAAAAGCACCAGCCCCAGAGAATAAAGTGTGGAGAACTTATTTAAATGATTCGCGTGAATTGTGGGATGAGTATCAAACTAATGCAATCAAGCAAAGAAGTTTGCGTACCTTACAAAGAAGCGTACCTACTGAAGATATACAACTGTTGAATCAGCAATACGATAGTTTAGATGTGGAAAATAACAAGTTGCAAGTCCAAATCAATGAAAACCTGATTCGTCGTATGAAGCAGATGCCTATAGATGATATCTGGTTGGAGAAACTACATGATTTGGCGCTTACGTCTAGCTATATTCCAGACTTTCCTTTCGAGCAGAAAGAGGCAACAATTGAACTATATAACTTGCTGCCCGAAGAGCAAAAGCAGCATCCCTTGGCAAAAGAAGCATACACTATGCTTTTCCCTCCCCAACATGTTGAAGTGGGTAAGGAGATGGCAGATGCCGACCTTTACGATTTGCAAGGAGGTAAACATAGCTTGGCCGAACTGAAAGGCAAGTATATCTTGCTCGATTTCTGGTCGCGCGGATGTGGACCTTGTATACTCGCCATTCCCGAAATGGGCGAACTTGCTTCTATCTATAAAGATAAACTAAACATTGTTAGCATCAGTACCGATAATAAACAGATGTGGGAAGAGGCCTCTGAAGCGCATCCAATGAGTTGGAATAATTGGAACGATCTTAATGGCACGGCCGGTTTGTATGCTAATTACGACCAAGGTGCTATTCCTGCCTATACATTGATTTCTCCCGAAGGTATTGTTCTTGAACAATGGGTAGGCTATGGCGAGGGAAGTTTGAAATTTAAGTTAGCTACACTCATAAAATAATTGCAATGGGAATCTTTTTCGTCTATATCCTTAAATCGGCCATCTGTTTGGCACTGTTTTATCTTTTCTATCGCTTGTTGTTGAGCAAAGAAACGTTTCATCGTTTCAATCGCTTAGCATTGTTAGGCTTGTTGGTACTATCGTGTATAGTGCCGTTGATAGAGGTAGGAACAGGAGCAACCAACGTGGTGAATCGTCAGTTCATCAGTTGGGAGGAGATGTTGATGATGGCCGAGATGAGTACTATTGCCGAAGAAGTCGTTACCCCTACTTTGAGTTGGCGCGAAGTGTTGTTGTTGCTCTATTTGGTGGGCATTGCCTTCTTCTTGTTGCGCAACCTATGGTCGCTTGGCCGCATGCTTAGCCTGATAAACAGTTGCAAGAAGCAACGTTTGAACAATGAAATTTGGTTGTTTACCCACCAAAAGGATATAGCTCCCTTTAGTTGGATGAAGTACATTGTGCTTTCCGAGAAAGATTATGCCGAGAGTGGTGAAACTATCCTTACGCACGAACGTGCACACATCGCCAACCTGCATTCGTGGGATTTGATTTTAGCCGACCTCTGCGTCTTCTTCCAATGGTTCAACCCTGCCGCATGGTTGTTGAAGCAAGAACTACAAAACATCCACGAGTACGAAGCCGACGAGTGGGTAATCAATCATGGCATCGATGCAAAGAAATATCAGTTATTATTAATTAAAAAGGCTGTTGGCACAAGGCTCTACTCTATGGCCAACAACCTAAATCACAGTAATCTTAAAAAGCGAATCACTATGATGATTAAGAAAAAATCAAATCCGTGGGCGTGTATGAAGTATCTCTACATACTTCCGTTGGCTACCATTGCGGTAGCGGCATTCGCCCGTCCCGAAATCTCGAACGAGTTCGACGAGATTTCAAGTGCCAAAGTTAGCGATTTGGCTTCATTTATGAAAGCCGATGGCGAAAAAAGTTTGGAAACTCCTCCTGTTACAAGTCTTGCCCCTCAAGATTCAGTATTTCAAGTTGTTGAAGAGATGCCCGAATTTCCTGGTGGCATGAAAGCCATGATGCAATTCATTGCTGACAATGTAAAGTATCCGAGCATAGCACAAAAGAATGGTGTGCAAGGGCGTGTAATCACTCAGTTTACGGTGTGCAAAGATGGTAGCATAACCGATGCGAAGGTTCTTCGCAGTGTTGACCCTTATTTGGATAAGGAGGCTCTCCGTGTGATAAACGCTATGCCAAAGTGGAAGCCGGGCAAGCAAGGTGGTCAGGCTGTGGCTGTTCATTTTACCGTGCCTGTAGTGTTCCGTTTGACAGGTGATGAGCCAGAGAAACCTACATTGAAAATTAGAGGTAAAGAAGTTTCCAAAATCTTAGTAGATGGTAAGGAAGTTCCTATTGGCGAGTTTGTGGAAAATCATCCTGCTGCTATAGGTTCGTTTGCAGAAGGTGACATTCATGTAACCGATGCTACTGATCAAGTATTTGAAGTTGTTGAGGAGATGCCCGAATTCCCCGGTGGCATGCAAGCCATGATGGAGTATTTGGCCAAGAACATCCGCTATCCGGCCAAGGCACACGAGGCCAATGTACAAGGTCGCGTCATTACTCAGTTTACCGTTGGTAAGGATGGAGCTATTCGCGATGCCAAGGTTGTGCGTAGTGTAAGCCCCGAATTGGATGCCGAAGCGTTGCGTGTGATTAGCGCAATGCCTAACTGGAAACCTGGCAAGCAAGGTGGTAAGGCCGTTGCAACTCGATTCACCGTGCCTGTAGTGTTCCGTTTGACAGGTGATGCGCCAGAGGAACCAACAGTTGTTAATGCTGTAGGCTTAAAAGTTGATGGCAATGTTCCTATGGGAACAGTAACCGATGTAAAGGAGTATCTTCGTAAGGGTTATCGAACTCAGATAAATTATGAATTGGGCGATAAACCATCCGATAGTAAAATAGCAATTCGCGGTTCGCTAAATCCGCTTATCGTTATTGATGGCGTAGAGAAGGGTGTTGGTGCCGACAAATTGCAAGCGGTTAATCCTCAAGATGTCAAATCTATCGAGATATTGCAACCGGAAAATGCTGTTGCGAGGTTTGGCGAAAAAGCAAAGGAGGGCGCAATAATTGTTACAACTAAGGATGGCGAGGAAGCTGTTCGAGTAGTTGGAGCAGGAACTTACGATGCTACGCTTACATATTCTCATGTAATGTCGGTTATTGCTCCAAAAGAGGGGACATCTCCGCTTATCATTATCGATGGCGAAGAAAAAGGTAATGACCAAAGCATTCTTAATCAATTGGATGTTCAAGACATTCAAACCATCTCTGTTTTGAAGGATGAAAGCGCCGTTCAGCAATTTGGCGAAAAAGGCAGAGAAGGCGTAGTTATTGTCACCACCAAAAAAGCAAGCAAGTAATCATTGTAAGTTGGCACGAAAAAGTACTTTAACCCCGTAAGAAGTATGACATTTGTGCCAACTCTTGCTGAAATCTCAAAATCTACTTTTTGTGCAATATTAGCCATAGCGATAAACATATTCAGATTTAAGGCTATTTGTCGTTCCCTTATGAGGAAACGCTCGTTTCCCTACTAGGAAACTGTCGTTTCCTCGTAGGGAAACTCTAGTTTCCACGCATGGAAACTAGAGTTTTCACGAAAGAAAAATCTTGGAAACTCTAATGCTTTGATTTTAAGCATAGTATGTTGGCGGTTTTGGTTGACTGCTTTTTGCCTTATTTTGTAGTATCGGCTGACTGTAAATTGCTCAAAAGTATCAATTATGTTAAATCCTACTAATTATAAAAATGAAAATAAAAAGTCTTATATTTTTTCTATTCTTATTTGTTACTGCGATATCAGTTTCTGCGCAAAACAACTATGTAATAGAGGGTGAAGTAAAAAATATTAAGGATGGTATAGAACTTATCTTGATGGATGTGCCAGCGCGAACTCAATTGGCAACGTGCACGATTAAAAATGGAACTTTTCGTTTTGATGTAAAACCTATTCAGAGTGGGCTACGTAAATTAGGTCTTATCTCAAATGCTGATGGATTTCCTCCCGCTTATACTACTATTTATATGCGCGAAGGTTCGTATGTGAAAGTAACGGGAGAGAATAATTTGAATAATCTTTGGAAGGTTGAAAGTGATATTAAAGAAAATCAGAGTCTTGCGGCATATTTTGATTATTTTCGTGAAGATGAAACTGAATTTGCAAAATGTGCTACGGCCTCAATGGATTTACAAAGACAACTATTAACGGCAACAGAAGCCGAAAAGTCGCAAATCAGTAGAAAAATGGCTGAATTAAAGAATCATTCTTGGAATATACAACTTGACATTTGGAAGAAAAGTATCGAGTATTTCAAAACTGCCGAGGTCGATGCTGTGTGGTGGGAGTTCGTTACATCTTTAGCAAAGAATTCTCGTATGGATGATTTTCCCGACAAAGAAGGTGTGAAAGCACTATATAATGCCTTGTCTGATGAACATAAACAAAGTATTGAAGGTAAAAGTATCTTTACAATTCTTTATCCTGCCCAAGTTGCAGAAGATGGCAAGCCAATGATTGATGCAGAACTTTTTGACTTACAAGGTAATAAGCATAGTTTGGCCGAATTTAAAGGAACCTATATCTTACTTGATTTTTGGAATTATTCTTGTTCAGTTTGTTATTTGGCTATTCCCGAAATGCAGGAAATTGCAGTTAAGTATAAAGGCCGCTTGAATGTTGTTAGTTTAAGTACAGATAAGAAGGAAAATTGGGAAGCAGCTTCCCAAAAACATGGCTTTATTTGGCATAATTGGAACGACATGAAGCAACTATCAGGACTTTATGCTGCATATGGTGTATATGCTTTCCCTCATTATGTGCTTATTTCTCCCAATGGCAAGATCATAGAGTCTTGGACAGGTTATCGCAAAGGTCTTCTGTTAGAGAAAATGGAATAGTTGATTAAGTACTGATTTTATATAAAAGATAAGAGTGTGCACAGTCAAGCCTATGGCAAAACTCCTAATGTCTATAAAAAACTCCCTTTTATCGAAAGATTATTTGCAAGAAATTCATTACTTTCGCTCCCAATAAACACAAGCAAAGATTTCGTGTATGAAAAAGTTTTCTTTATCTCTGTTTTTTGCGCTATTGGTAGCCTTGTCGAGCCATGCCCAGCAAGTGATGTATGCATCGTTGAGGGACTTGGCAGAGGGTAGGGGAGATACCGTTACCATCTTGCAAGTGCAAAAGCGCACAATTCATCAAATAAACCTGATGGGTGGAGCCGACTATCGCATCTCGGCCGACGATAACAATAGCCTGGGTCGTTACCTAAAGCGCCGTTGCTATGCCGTAGAGATAGACGGCACGTTGTATGTGAATTGCAAAAGAATGCGCTATAAAAAATTCCGTTTAGGCAATTGGTATGCTAAGGCGTTGCGAGCAAATGGTACTGTGTTCTATGCCGCTCAACCCGTGGGACAAGTAGCTACGGATAACATTGTGCCCGACGATGTGGCGAAGCTTGGCGGAGAGGTGGGCGATGCCATCAGTGCATCGGGTTTGACCGAAGCTCGCGTGTATTACGAATTGGATATGGAAACCGGCCGCTCGGAGTTTGTGGGGCGCGAAAGGATGCTACAATTATTGGCCTCCAAGCCGGCATTGAAGGCGAAGTTCGAGCAAGAAACAAGCGAGCGTGCCGAGGTGCTCGAACCCTATCTCATCCAATTGAAGTAGTAAACTATTCTATTTTTCGGCACGATGTATAATATTTATTAATATTGAACAAAAAAATAAGAAAACTTAAACAATGTAGAAAGTTTTCTTGTTATCTTTGCAGCCACTTTGTCGGAGGTACGACAGAGTGGCTTTTTAGGTATTAGGTTTTAGGTAAAAGAGTGATGGTAGAACAAACAAAAAGTACAGTAAACAGTCGTTCTGACTTGCGCGAACGCATTGTAGCGATGGCAAGCGATGCCTTTCGCGAGCGAGGCGTAAAAGGAATGAAGATGGACGACTTGGCAGCCCAATTAGGCATCAGCAAGCGCACACTGTACGAATTGTTCGGCGACAAAGAATCCCTACTCGTGGCTTGCATACAATACAATCAAAAGATAGGCGAGCAGTTTATGCTGGAAGTAATGGCCACATCGAACAACGTACTCGAAGTAATCTTGCGTGGATACAAACGAAGCATAGAAGTATCGCGTAAAAACAGCCCCCAATTTATCAGCGAAATGCGCAAATATCCCAAGGCTTACGAAGCAATGGCAAGCCGCCACGATAGCGATGCGCAACGCACCATCAACTTCTTTCTGCAAGGCGTAGAGCAAGGCTTCTTCCGTGCCGATGTAAACTACTCCATCTATCACGAATTAGTGAAATACTGGATGGATGTGATGCTAACTACCGACATCCTTCATCGCTACACCTTCCTCGAAGTATATGAATCCATCATGCTCACCTCCCTTCGCGGCATTGCCACCGAGAAAGGAACCAAGCTATTGGAAGAGTTTTTAGTAGAATTTAAAGAAACAAAAATAGAGACTAAATCACAAAAATGAAGATGCGAAGATTATTAGTAAACAAAAAGTTACTGATGCTTGTATCGGTGTTCCTATTTGCAGGATACACTCAAGCACAAGAAGTAAAAGAGACTTTAACTTTAACATTGGACAAGGCTATCGAAATAGCCTTGAGTGAAAATCCCACCATCAAAGTGGCCGATGAAGAGATTGCTTTGAAAGAGGTTACCTACAAAGAAACTTGGCAATCATTGCTCCCAGAAGTAGGGTTAACAGGTAGTTGGCAACACACCATCCAAGCCGCGGTGATGAAACTGAACGACATGGAGTTTAAAATGGGTAAAGACGGTACAAACACAGTAGCCGGTGTAGCTACCCTTAGCCTCCCCATCTTTGCGCCAGCCGTGTACAAAGCCATGTCGATGACAAAAACCGACATTGAACTTGCCGCAGAAAAGGCGCGTGCATCAAAGCAAGACTTGGTGAACCAAGTAACCAAGGCATACTATCAGTTGATGTTGGCGCAAGACTCGCACGAAGTGTTGAAACAAAGTTTTGCTGTAGCCGAAGAGAACTACAACGTAGTGAACGCCAAGTATCAACAAGGTTCGGTAAGCGAGTTCGATAAAATCAGTGCACAAGTGCAAATGAACAGCGTGAAGCCAAACGTAATCTCGGCCGCCAATGCCGTAGCCCTCTCGCAATTGCAACTGAAAGTGTTGATGGGCATTACCGCCGATGTGGATTTGAAGATAGACGATAGCTTGAACAACTACGAAACAAGTGTATTCGTAAACCAAATGGAGCAAACCAACGAAGGCTTGGC
Organism: Bacteroides sp.; assembly: GCA_017630035.1. Classification (GTDB taxonomy): domain Bacteria; phylum Bacteroidota; class Bacteroidia; order Bacteroidales; family Bacteroidaceae; genus Bacteroides. Next base: position 7,423 of record JAGBWA010000042.1, on the reverse strand, counting down.
AAACAATACAACCATTCGCCAATTGGAGCTGAACAAGAAGATGTTGCAACAGAACCGCAAGTCGCTCTACACCAGCTTTATGCCTACATTGGCCGCACAAGTAAACTACCAATACCAATCGCTTTACAACGAACATTGGAATGTATTCGACTATAATTGGTCGGGCAGCTCAACCTTGGCATTCAGCTTAAGCATCCCCTTGTATCGCGCAAGCAACTTCACTAAGTTGAAGAGCAACCGCATCCAAATGAATCAATTGGATCAAAACCGCATCAATGTGGAAAGACAATTGAACATGCAAATGCAAAGCTATCAAAAGAATATGAAGGCAAGCTCAGAGCAAGTATCTTCGAACAAAGAAAACGTAGAGCAAGCAAAGAAAGCGGTAGAAATCTCTACCAAGCGCTATGAAGTAGGTAAGGGAACTGTGCTCGAACTGAACAACTCGCAAGTTCAACTTACACAAGCCGAATTGACTTACAACCAATCCATCTACGACTACTTGGTGGCTAAGGCCGACCTCGATTTGGTATTGGGAAGAGAATATTAAACTAACAACAGAAAATAATAAATACGAAACATAACAATGAAGAAAATTTTTCAAATGAGTGCATTGCTGGCCATTGCCACGCTTTGCGCATGTAGCGGCAGCACAGACAAAGCTGCAGTTCAAGTGGTAGAAGAAACACCGCGTGTGAAATTGGCTCAAGTAACCGTGCGCCCAGTAGAACAAGTGCAAGAATACACAGCTACCGTAGAGGCCGAAGTGAAGAACAACATCGCACCCTCTTCGCCCGTGCGTATCGAAAAAATTTTGGTAGAAGTAGGCGACCGTGTAGCCAAAGGACAACGCTTGGTAACAATGGATGCCGCCAACTTGGAACAATTAAAATTCCAATTGGACAACAAAGAAACCGAATTTAAGCGTGTAGATGAACTTTACAAAGTAGGTGGCGCATCAAAGTCGGAATGGGATGCAGCCAAGATGAGCCTCGACGTAATGAAGACTTCGTACAACAACTTGTTGGAAAACACTTCATTGCTTAGTCCTATCAACGGCATCGTTACTGCCCGCAACTACGACAATGGCGATATGTATAGCGGTGGTACACCGGTGCTCACCGTGCAACAAATCACTCCTGTGAAATTGAAGGTAAACGTATCGGAAACCTACTTCCCATTGGTTGCCAAGGGCATGCCTGTAAAGGTGAAACTTGATGTATATGGCGACGAAGAGTTCGAAGGCAAGGTTAGCCTGGTATATCCTACCATTGATGCCGCTACCCACACCTTCCCTGTAGAAGTATCGTTGGCCAACAACAATCAACGTGTACGTCCGGGTATGTTTGCTCGTGTAACCATGAACCTTGGTACAAAAGATCACGTTGTAGTGCCCGATGTAGCCGTTGTGAAGCGTGCCGGTTCGGGCGACCGCTATGTATATGTATATAGCGACGGCAAGGTGTCGTACAACAAAGTGGAATTGGGCCGCCGTTTGGATGCAGAATACGAACTTATTTCGGGAGTGCCTAACAATGCACAAGTAGTCGTAGCCGGACAAAACCGCTTGACAGACGGTGCGGAAGTTGAAGTAATCCAATAACATTCATTACACCACTTTAAAGAAAGAACACGATTATGAGTTTATATGAAGGAGCGGTCAAACGACCGATTATGACCTCGCTATGCTTCGTTGCCATAGCAATCTTTGGTCTCTTTTCTTTGTCGCGCTTGCCCATCGACTTGCTTCCCGACATTGAGACAAATACTATTATGGTAATGACATCTTATCAAGGTGCCAGTGCGTCGGATATTGAAAACAACGTATCGCGCCCGCTTGAAAATACCTTGAACTCGGTAGAGCACTTGAAGCACATTACTTCAAGCTCTTCGGAAGGTGTATCAGTGATTACTTTGGAATTTGAATATGGACACGACATCGACGTGCTGACAAACGACGTGCGCGACAAGTTGGACATGGTAACGTCCATGCTTCCCGACGAAGTGAACACGCCAATCATCTTCAAGTTCAGCACCGACATGATGCCTATCTTGATGCTCTCTGTACAAGCTGATGAGAGCCAACCGGCACTCTATAAAATTCTGGACGATGCGGTAGTAAACCCATTGGCACGTATTCCTGGTGTGGGTACTGTATCAGTGGCCGGTGCTGCTCAACGCGAAATCAACGTGTATTGCGACCCCAACAAGCTCGATGCTTACAACCTCTCTATCGAAACCATCAGTAGCATTATCAGTGCCGAAAACCGCAACATGCCTGGTGGTACCTTCGATATGGGTAGCGACACATATTCGCTTCGTGTAGAGGGCGAGTTTGACGACCCGAAAGAGATGGAAAATATCGTTGTGGGTACATACAATGGTGCTGCTATCTACTTGCGCGACGTAGCAACCGTTGTCGATTCAGTGCAAGAACGTGCACAACGTACCTTCAACAATGGTGTAGAGGGTGCCATGATTATTGTACAAAAGCAAACTGGTGGTAACTCGGTAGAAATCTCTAACCGTGTATTGGAAATGTTGCCACAATTGCAAAAGACATTGCCAAGCGACGTGAAACTTGGTGTGATTGCCAATACTTCGGACAACATCTTGAACACTATCAATAGTTTGGCCGAAACCATTGCCTACGCTATGTTGTTCGTGGTGCTTGTGGTATTCGTCTTCTTAGGACGTTGGCGTGCTACGGTGATTATCTGTATCACCATCCCGATGTCGTTGATTGGCTCGTTTATCTATTTGGGTATTATCGATGGCGGTTCTATAAATATCATTTCGTTGTCATGTCTCTCTATCGCTATCGGTAGCGTTGTGGACGATGCTATTGTAGTATTGGAAAACGTTACTACGCACATTGAGCGTGGTGCCGAGCCAAAACAAGCTGCTATCCATGCAACCAACGAAGTGGCTATATCGGTAATCGCCTCTACGCTGACCATGATTGCCGTATTCTTCCCATTGACCATGGTAACAGGTATGGCTGGTGTGCTGTTCAAGCAATTGGGTTGGATGATGTGTGTGATTATGACTATCTCTACAATCTCGGCTCTCTCGTTCACTCCGATGATGTGTGCTTACTTCTTAAAGTTGCAAAAGAAGCCAAGCAAGATATTCTTGGCATTATACAAACCAATAGAACGTCAATTGGATAAATTGGACGATTGGTATAAGAAGCGCATCGACTGGGCTGTTCATCACCGTAAAACTGTGATTTGGAGTTGTGTCGCTTTGTTCTTATTGAGTTGTGTGTTTGCTACAAGCATTGGTACAGAATTCTTCCCGTCGCAAGATAGTGGCCGATTAAGTGTAACACTGAAGTTACCTATCGGTGCCCGCGTAGAACGTGCACAAGAAGTAGCTGCAGAGTTGGCCGACAAATGGATGACTCGCTATCAAAACGAAATGAAGGTGTGCAACTATCGTGTTGGTCAAGCCGACTCGGATAATACCTTCGCTTCTATGCAAGAGAATGGTAGCCACATTATTTCATTTAACATCAGTTTGGTAAGTGTGGAAGACCGCGAAATAGGTATCGAACAAATATCTAACGAAATGCGCGACGACTTGAAACTCTATCCTGAAGTGGTAGAAGGTCAGGTTTCTACTGGTGGCGGTGGTATGGGTGGACAATCTACTGCCGACTTCGAAATTTATGGTTACGACTTTGAAGTAACCGACCGTCTTGCCAAGGAGTTGCAAAACGAATTGTTCAAGGTGAATGGTGTGCGCGAAGTAATTGTCAGTCGTGATGACTATCAACCGGAATATCAAGTAGATTTCGACCGCGAAAAGTTGGCATTGCACGGATTGAATCTTTCTACAGCTGCAACCTACTTGCGCAACCGCATCAATGGTGCCTTGGCTACATACTACCGTGAAGATGGTGACGAGTATGATGTAAAGGTGCGCTATTCTCCTGAATATCGTACCAGCGTTCAAGATTTGGAAAATATTCTTATCTATTCGCCCACAACCGGTAAGGGTGTTCGCATCAAGGAATTGGGTCGAGTAGTGGAACGCGAAAATCCTCCTACAATCGAACGTAAAGACCGCGAGCGTATCGTAACCGTATCTGCTGTAATCTCGGAAGTGCCTTTGGGCGATGTAGTTTCTGCCGGTGAGGCCATTATCGACCAAATGGATATTCCTGCCGGTGTGGGTATTCAAATTGCCGGTTCGTACGAAGATCAACAAGAATCATTCGCCGACCTGCTTACTTTGGGTGTCTTGATTATCGTCTTGGTGTTCATCGTAATGGCAGCTCAGTTCGAGTCGTTGACCTATCCGTTCATCATTATGTTCTCTATTCCGTTTGCATTCAGTGGTATCCTAATAGCGTTGGCAATGACCGGAACAACATTGAATATTATGAGTATGCTAGGTGGTATCATGTTGATTGGTATCGTAGTAAAGAATGGTATTGTGCTTATCGACTACACCATGCTTTGTCGCGAACGCGGCATGTCGGCTCTTCGTGCTGCGGTAGTGGCGGGTCGTAGCCGTTTGCGTCCGGTATTGATGACTACATTGACTACCATTCTTGGTATGGTGCCGATGGCCGTAAGTGCCGGCGAAGGTTCTGAAATGTGGCGTCCGTTGGGCGTATCTGTAATCGGTGGTCTTACCATTTCTACCATCTTGACATTGATTCTTGTACCTGTGCTCTATTGCTCGTTTGCTGGTGTAGGCGTGAAACGTCAACGCAAGGGCTTGCGTAAACAACGTATGTTGAACGAGTATTACCAATCTCATAAGGACAAGATGACAAAAGAGAAGAAGCACTAATAATTTTAAAACTCATAACTTATAAAATATGAAATCAGTATTAATTACTTTCGACCAAGCATTCTATGAACGTATCATGACACTGCTCGATCGTCTTAATTGCCGTGGTTTCAGCTATTTTGAACAAGTGCAAGGACGTGGTAGTAAAACCGGTGAACCTCACTATGGTAGTCACGCATGGCCTAGTATGTGTTCGGCAATAATTACGGTTGTAGACGATGCAAAAGTTGATACCTTGCTGAATGCTTTGCACGAGTTGGACAAAGAGTCTGAGATGCTCGGTCTTAGAGCTTTTGTTTGGAACATCGAAAAAAGCATATAATAGTTCATTAAGGGATAATCTTCGGGTTATCCCTTTTTTATTTCCTTTAAATTCATACCTTTGTGTGGATTTTAAACAAATTATTATGAAAACAAGAAATTTGATGTTAGCAATGCTACTTTTGGTAGTTTGCTCTTTTACAGCCTCTGCTCAAAAGAAAGTGGCAATTTTGGGCGATTCGTATTCTACATTTGCCGGCTATCTTTCGCCAGCTACCAACTTTACTTGGTATAGCGCCGATTTGAATAGTGATATTGCAAAGAATAACGATGTGCATAGCGTTGAACAAACTTGGTGGCACTTGTTCATTACTAAGATGGGCTATGAATTGGCGTTGAACAACTCTTTCTCTGGTTCAACCATTTGTCATACGGGTTATAATAAAGAGGATTATACCGATCGCTCGTTTGTAACTCGTTTGCATCATTTGGGTAATCCCGATATGATTATAATCTTTGGGGGTACTAACGATAGTTGGGCAAATGCACCGATAGGTGAGTTTCAGTATGAAGGCTGGACAAATGCCGATTTGTATAACTTCCGCCCTGCTTTTGCTTATATGTTGCATCAGTTAAAGCAACTCTATCCCAATGCTGAGATTTACAATATAACCAACTCTGAGTTGTCGGAGGCAGTAACAACCTCGGCCGAAGAAATTTGCCGTCATTATAGTGTTCCTAACCTTTTGTTGAAGGATGTAGAAAAACAATGGAATCATCCGTCGGCCAAAGGTATGGAAGCTATTTGCAATCAATTGATTGATTTGGTGAAGTAAGTTAGGTTCACTATAAAACAATAAAGCCCCTATCGATAGGGGCTTTATTGTTTTATATGTGTGAGTCTTATTGAGCAAATTCAATGTAATGTGGGGCGGGGAAGTGCATGCCATACATTCGTAAATTCTCCTTCTTGACAAGCTCAAGAGTTGCTTTGCGACTTTCGATTGTTTGTTCAAGGTTTCCATCGAATCGTGCACAAATTTCTGGATTTTCAAGTTGTAAAGCCACTCCGTGCATAATGTCGCCAGCAATCAAAATATTGTCCAAACGATAGAGAGTGTGTCCTTCGGTATGACCATATGCAGCTATCGGTTGAATGCCGCAAGGAAGTTGATCGGTTTCGGCAAATGTAACAATTTGATTGCCATACGCTTTAGTCATCTCTCTTACTTGCGCATTTCTCTCTTCGGGCATACTCATCCAAGCTTCTAACTCTTTTGCATTGATATACACCTTTGCATTGCTGAACACGGCTTTCTTGTCTGCAATCAATCCACCGATATGGTCGCCATGCATATGTGTAATGAATATGAGGTCAATATCTTCTGGTGTGATATTTAGTTTGTTGAGTTCAGGAAGTAGTTGCGAATCATTTCTTCCATTTCCTGCATCGAAAAGAATCTGTTTGCCTTCTGTTTCAATGAGAAAGGCATTCATGGATGATGGAATGTTGTCGCCTAATCCTAATGTTTTAGCAATGCTATCTGCTGCACCGGTGAATATACCTACAGACATAGATTGTGGTTGCGCATTATCGTTAATGGCATAGATAGTAACTTTTTCGCTACTTTTCTCTTTGCAAGAAGTGCATAAACCGACGATTGCGGCCAATGCTACGATGAAAATACTCTTTTTCATAAATGGAATGATTGATTAGTTTTTGCAAAAGTAGTGATATATATTTAATTTTTGTGCTATTTCCCCCGTATTTGTTCGGTCTCCCTCCCGAACGTACTCCGTGGATGTACCGAACCTATTCGGTGAAAATCCCTATATATAATATATAATAAGGTATATATATGGCAGTTCTCTTTTTTAAATCATAAATCACAAATCATAAATCATAATTCAAAATTCATAATTCAAAATCAGTCATTTAGCTAAAAAGTATGTTTTTTAGCATAAAAAAGTTGTTAATTTGTTTGGTTAGTAATATTAAAGTGTGTACTTTTGCACCCGCTTTCGCAAGGGAAGTGCGTTGTTTTAGATGTTGACTTAATATTTTTCGAATTATTTCTTTAAAAGATTTGGTTTGTATTAATAAAAGTTATTATCTTTGCATCCGCTTTCGCTAAAAAAGTTGCGGGAGTAGTTCTTTGAAAGATTTTCATAAACAAACAAGTAGTACAAGAGCGAAGTTCTTTAATGAACTTCGGGTAAAAGAAAAGAACCGTCAATACTTATATATATATAATAGGTAATTGAAAGACTCTTGATATATTCGGTTGTCCTGACAGATTAAACTGGTCGTAAGACCAAAAAAGATATTATTACAATGAAGAGTTTGATCCTGGCT
>JAGBWA010000041.1 GCA_017630035.1 Bacteroides sp. | reverse complement strand
CTTAATTCGCATGCCATCGAGAAGATTATGCACGGCTTGATGCAATAAATCAAAGAGCCGTTGCCCGAAACACTTACGCCGCAAATCATTTCGGCCTATCGATTGATGCCGCTTACGGATGCGTTGCGTGCCGTTCATTTTCCTGAGAATGCCGACCAATTGCGTAAGGCACAATACCGATTGAAGTTTGAAGAACTTTTCTATATCCAACTGAACATTCTTCGCTATGCCAAAGACCGCCAACGTAAGTATCGCGGTTATCTCTTTTCGAAGGTGGGCGATGTGTTCAACCGCTTTTATCAAGAAAACCTGCCTTTCCAACTGACCAATGCACAGAAGCGTGTGTTGAAGGAGATACGTCGCGACATGGGCTCGGGTCGCCAGATGAATCGTTTGTTGCAGGGCGATGTGGGTAGCGGAAAGACGTTGGTGGCGTTGATGAGTATGCTCATTGCGCTCGACAATAACTACCAAGCGTGCATGATGGCACCTACCGAAATCTTGGCCAATCAGCATTACGAAACCATCAAAGAGTTGCTTAAAGGGATGGATGTCCGTGTGGAATTGCTCACCGGCTCCATAAAAGGCAAGCGTCGCGAGGCTATCTTGCAAGGATTGCTCACGGGCGATGTGCATATCTTGATTGGTACACATGCCGTGATTGAAGATACCGTGAACTTTGCATCGTTGGGCTTTGTGGTTATCGACGAGCAACACCGCTTTGGTGTGGCGCAACGTGCCCGACTTTGGTCGAAAAACAATTTCCCTCCACATGTGTTGGTAATGACGGCAACACCCATCCCACGCACATTGGCCATGACGCTTTATGGCGACTTGGAGGTATCGGTTATCGATGAATTGCCTCCCGGACGCAAACCCATTGAAACCCTGCATCGTTTCGATGCGCATCGCAAAAGTTTGAACGAGGCTATCAAACAACAGATTGCCGCTGGACGACAAGTTTATATGGTGTATCCGCTGATTAAGGAGAGCGAAAAGATAGATTTGAAGAACTTGGAAGAGGGCTACTTGCATGTGTGCGAGGATTTCCCCGAATGTACCATCTGCAAGGTGCACGGACAGATGAAACCTGCCGATAAGGATGCGGAGATGCACCGATTCGTATCGGGCGAAGCACAGATTATGGTCGCCACAACCGTTATCGAGGTGGGGGTAAATGTGCCGAACGCTTCCGTAATGGTGATAGAGAATGCCGAACGCTTTGGCTTGTCACAACTCCATCAGTTGCGGGGTAGAGTGGGGCGTGGTGCCGACCAATCTTATTGTATTTTGGTTACCGGTTTTAAACTGGCCGAAGATACACGCAAACGCATTGAAATTATGGTGCGCACCAACGATGGATTTGAGATTGCCGAAGCCGATTTGAAGCTTCGTGGCCCCGGTGATTTGGAGGGTACACAACAAAGCGGCATGGCGTTCGACTTGAAGATTGCCGACCTTGCCCGCGATGGTCAGTTGTTGCAATATGTACGCGAAGTGGCACAACAAATTGTCGATACCGACCCTAACGCTGCCTTGCCCGAAAACGAACTCCTTTGGAAACGCCTAAAGGCGCTTCGTAAGACTAATGTAAATTGGGCGGCGATTAGTTAGTGGTTAACGCTAGTCGTTAATAATATGTTGTACAACATATTTTCTTTCAAATCTTTGAAAAACAAACGATTGTGAACGATTGTTTGGAGAATAAAAGCGAATAAAAAACAAAAATAGTTAACGAAAGTCGTTCTATATCAATAAGAAAGCGTATCTTTGGGGGATTTTTGGAATATTATGATGACTAACTGGATAAAATACCTTTCTTTATCGCTTATTTCTTTGTTCGTTTGTGCCGAAACTTCGGCGCAAGATTTGCTTGCACGCCAAGCTCCTATTGACGTAAAACTGAAGGCTGTCGATTCGTTGGCGTTGACAAAGTATATCCGTGCCGAACAATCCCTTTTCCCTGCCGATGATATCTATCCCAATTGGACAAATGCAAGTGTAAACTCGTATGGAAACGTTGCTTTGCCCGATAGTTGCGTGTTCGACTTGACCGATTTTGCTATGCCAACAACCAATACACGCATTACCGATGTTTTTGGTTATCGTCCGCGTCGTCGTCGTTTGCACAACGGCTTGGATGTGAAGGTGTACATTGGTGATACCATCCGTTCGGCATTCAGTGGCAAGGTACGCATTGTGAAAGACCAAGGTCGCCGTCGCGGATATGGCAAGTATATCGTTATCCGTCACGACAATGGTTTGGAAACCGTGTATGGACACCTTTCAAAGCAGTTGGTGAAGGAAGAACAATTGGTAAAAGCCGGTGAACCAATCGGATTGGGTGGAAATACAGGTCGCTCTACCGGTTCGCACTTGCACTTCGAAACCCGTTTCTTGGGTGTGGCGCTCGACCCGGCAAAGATGTTCGACTTTGAAAAGCAAGACATCTTGGCCGATACTTATACCTATCGTAAGAAACAAACAAAGACACCATCGGGTGGAGATATCTACTATAAGGTGCGCAAGGGCGATACGTTGGGTAAAATTGCTGCGCGACAAGGTGTAACGGTGTCGCAACTTTGCAAGTTGAACGGCATTACCCGTAAATCAATTCTTCGTGTAGGACAAGTTTTGCGTTGCATATAGTCAAAGTGTACCGTGAACATTAGTATTCGTAACATATACCTCACTAGTAAGTATGCGACAAACATCTGCCGTTTTTTGTTAGCGGCAATGTTTATCTTCTCGGGGTTCGTGAAGGCCGTCGATCCGTTGGGCTTCTTCTATAAGTTGGGAGATTATACCCAAGCCTTTGGCATGGCCGATTGGATGCCCCCGTTCCTTTTGATGATTTTTGCCATTGCGCTTTCGGCCGTCGAGTTTGTGGTAGGTGCCTATTTGTTGTTTGGCATTCGTAGAGGGATTGCTACTTATTCAGCGCTGTTGCTGATGGTATGTATGACCCCTTTAACCCTTTATTTGGCCATTGCCAATCCGGTGCACGATTGTGGATGCTTTGGCGATGCTTGGGTGTTGACCAATTGGCAAACCTTCGGTAAGAACGTAATTCTGTTGCTCATGACTATCTTGGTGTTTTGGCGTAGAAGGCTGATTATTCCATTCTTTTCACGTAAATCCGCTTGGTTGGTCTCTATGTTCACCATCATCTATGTGCTATCCTTGTCGTTCTATTGTTTAAAGAACTTACCCATCCTTGATTTTAGACCCTATAAGGTGGGCACCAATATCTTGCAAGCTATGGAAATTTCTGAAGATGGTGCAATGCCCACGATTAATGATTTCTGGATTACCGAACTTGAAACCGGTGAGGATATTACCTACAATATTTTGGAAGATGAAGGATACACTTTCTTGCTGGTGGCACACCGCATAGAACAGGCTGACGACAAGCATATTGATTTGATAAACGAACTGTACGACTATGCCGTGGACAATGGTTATGGCTTTTATGCCCTTACTTCGTCGTCGGAACAAGAGATTGAGGAGTGGCGTGATTGGACAGGTGCCGATTACCCTTTCGGCATAGTGGATGATACGGAATTGAAAACCGTGATACGCTCCAATCCAGGTTTGTTGCTCATAAAGAATGGAACGATTATGGGGAAATGGAGTAACGATAATATTCCTACAGAATACCACTTGACAGGCCGTTTAGAGGAGATTCCAATGGGGCAATTGCAAGAAATTAACAAATTCCACGTAGTGGGATGGGCTTTTGTTTGGTATTTCCTTCCATTATCACTAATTTTGCTGGCCGAAACGATATGGTTAAGAAGAAAGACAAAACGAACAATATAATTAACCCTTTAAATAATAAAGAAAATGAGAAAAAACATTGTTGCAGGAAACTGGAAAATGAACAAAACCCTTCAAGAAGGTATTGAATTGGCAAAAGAACTAAACGAAGCATTGGCTAACGAAACTCCTAATTGCGACGTTATCATCTGTACTCCTTTCATCCACTTGGCATCGGTTACTCCATTGGTAGATGCTGCTAAGATTGGTGTTGGTGCAGAAAACTGCGCAGACAAGGTATCGGGTGCTTACACAGGTGAAGTTTCTGCTGCTATGGTTGCTTCAACAGGTGCAGAATATGTAATCTTGGGTCACTCTGAACGCCGTGCTTACTATGGCGAAACAGTAGAAATCCTTGATGAAAAGGTGAAGTTGGCTTTGGCTAACGGCTTGACTCCTATCTTCTGTATCGGTGAAGTGTTGGAAGAACGCGAAGCTAACAAGCAAAACGAAGTAGTAGCTGCTCAAATGGAATCAGTATTCTCTCTTTCTGCAGAAGACTTCGGTAAGATCGTATTGGCATACGAACCAGTTTGGGCTATCGGTACTGGTAAGACTGCTACTCCTGAACAAGCTCAAGAAATCCACGCATTCATCCGCTCGTTGGTAGCTAACAAGTATGGTAATGAAGTTGCTGAAAACTGCTCTATCCTTTATGGTGGTAGCTGCAAGCCTTCAAACGCTAAGGAATTGTTCGCTAATCCTGATGTTGATGGTGGTTTGATTGGTGGTGCTGCTTTGTCTGTTGCAGACTTCAAGGGCATTATCGACGCTTTCAAGTAATTAAAAACATACAAGGGAGGTAAAGGGCTATGCTCTTTATCTCCTTTTATATTATCATCCATCTTATGAAAAGATTTGCTTTATTCTTGTTTGCTTGTGTGGCTTTCTCGTTGAGTGTTGAGGCTCAAAATAATATTGTGAGCAGTTTGCAACAGTCAAATCCTGGTCAAGGTAAGGTTACCATCCATCAAGACGCGCGCATCACAGCATTGTTGGGCTCAACTTATATCCCTGGTGCCGGTGAACGTCGTGTGCTTAAAAGTGCCGGCTACCGCATCCAACTCTATGCCGGTAACAATACTCGCCAAGCCAAGAACGAAGCACAAAAAGTCTCGGACGATATTAAACAAACTTTCCCCGATTTGCCTATTTACACCTCTTTCAACCCACCAAGATGGTTGTGCAGGGTAGGCGATTTTCGTAGCATTGAGGAGGCAGATGCCATGATGCGCCAAATTAAAGCTACCGGTAAATTCAAGGAGTTCTCTATCGTTAAAGACTATATCAATATTCCCCTATAGATTTTATGTTAGGAAAAGAAGAAATATCGTCGCCTGTATTGGGCGAGTTGCAAGAACACTACCAACGTATTCTTACTTTATTAGGTGAAGACCCTTCGCGAGAAGGATTGCTGAAAACACCAGAACGTGTGGCCAAAGCCATGCTGACATTGACAAAAGGCTACTCTATGGATCCGTGTGAAGTGTTGCAATCGGCCAAGTTCAAAGAAGATTATAGCCAAATGGTGATTGTGAAAGATATTGATTTCTTTTCGTTGTGCGAACACCACATGTTGCCTTTCTATGGCAAAGTTCACGTAGCCTATATCCCCAACGGATACATTACCGGATTGAGCAAGATTGCCCGCGTTGTGGACATCTTCTCGCATCGCTTGCAAGTGCAAGAACGCATGACTTCACAAATTAAAGAGTGTATCCAAAAGACATTGAACCCGTTAGGCGTGATGGTGGTGGTTGAGGCTAAACACATGTGTATGCAGATGAGGGGAGTGGAAAAGCAGAATTCCATTACAACGACTTCCGATTTTACGGGAGCTTTCAATCAAGCTAAAACACGTGAGGAGTTTATGAACCTCATTCAACACCAATCCAGCGTTTCGTTCTAAGGAAACCTTTCTTACGCTTTGATTACTACGCGGTCGCCCAAATGCTTGGCCATTAGGTTTTGTGTTTGGCGCAATTCGCTGTATCTGTTCATCAAGTCGTTGCACTTTTCGGCATCGTTAATGATAGATGGGTCTTGCAATTGTTGAAGCATCTTTTTCAGTTCCTCTCCTACAATGGCATACTTATAGTTGATGACAAGGTGAGGAATCAACTCGCCTAAACGCTCTTCGTCGCCTATGATTTTCTGACCTTTCGAGTGGTACTTACTTAGTTGGTAGCGTTCGCTGATTAAGTTGCCGGCAAACTGGCTGACGATTGGATTCTCGTGCATCAGGAAGTAACGCTCGGCTTTGAAACCATTGTTTGCCTGTTGGGCAATGGCTTCGTTCAATATTTGTTGGTGCAGCGGTGTGCTGAAGGTCAGCTCATCGTTCCTTAATTCGCTATCAATGTATCCAATAACAGTAACATTTTGTTGCTCATCGTCTTGGAATAAAACTTGTTCGCCATAGCGGATAATCATTCGCAGAATAAGTCGTTCGTATTTCAGCAGTTCCTCGTTGGCTTTACTCGCGTGCGGTAAATAGCCAGGTGGAGGTGGCAACGGTTGGTTGTCGCCGCCCAATTCGTCGTCCAATATTGGTGGCGGTAACTCACCATCGGGTAAGGCTGCTTCCATTTCCGTTGGTGGTGGAGGAAGCGGCTCTCCATTAGTATCCAATGCTTGTTGTTCGGCTTGGCGTTGAGCTCTTTGACGCTCGCGTTCGGCTTGTGCCGCTTTGCTTTCGGCTTGTAGCTCGCGACGTTTGGCTACTTCGCTCACCAGTAGGCGATCTTCTACATGCAACAATTGGGCACACTCCTTGATATACACATCGCGGACAATGGCCTCTGGGATAACCGAGATGCTTTGTACGATGCTTCCTATTAGTTCGGCGCGTTTGATGGGATCCTTACCCGCATCTTCCATCAATAGGTTGGTTTTGAAGCGAATAAAGTCGGTTTCATGCTCTTTGATGAATGCTTGGAATTCGGTGGCATTGTGTTGACGAGCAAATGAGTCGGGGTCTTCTCCATCGGGCAGTAGGCACACTTTTATATTCATACCCTCTTCCAACAACATGTCGATACCGCGAAGCGAAGCTTTGATACCGGCCGAGTCGCCATCGTATAGGATGGTCATGTTGTTGGTGAAACGATGAATCAATTTGATTTGTCCGGGTGTAAGAGCTGTACCCGATGAGGCAACAACGTTCTCCACACCACTTTGGTGCATAGATATTACGTCGGTATAGCCTTCGACAAGGAAGCATCGGTCTTGCTTTACGATGGCTTGTTTGGCAAAGTAGATGCCATATAGTTCGTTGCTCTTTTTATAAATATCCGATTCGGGTGAATTGACATACTTCACCTTCACTCCTTTGGTGGCGCTGGCCAATACACGTCCGCCAAAAGCAACTACCTTGCCCGAGAGCGTGTGTACAGGGAAGATAACACGTCCCCAAAAACGGTCGCGTAAGCGGTGGTCATCGGTCTCGTAACAAAGACCAGTTTTTACTAAAAACTCCTTTTTGTAACCTTTTTGCAAAGCCTCTTTACCCATGGCATCGTGGCTTTCGGTGCAGTAACCCAATTGGAATTTTTCGATGATGTCGTCGCGGAAACCGCGATTGCGCAGGTAGGCCATACCCACACTTTTCCCCTCTTCGTGGTTCTTCAGGATGTGTTGGAAGTAATCGCGTGCCCATTGATTGACCACAAACAGGCTTTCGCGTTCGCTTTGTGCCAACTTTTGTTCGTCGGTCAGTTCCTTTTCTTGAATCTCGATGTGGTATTTCTTAGCCAACCATTTCAATGCTTCGGGGTAACTTAGTTGTTCGTGCTCCATGATGAAGTGAACCACATTGCCACCTTTGCCGCAAGCAAAACATTTGCAAAGACCTTTCGAGGGAGAAACGTAGAAAGATGGGGTTTTGTCGTCATGGAAAGGGCATAGGCCCACATAGTTAACACCACGTTTGCGCAACGTGACAAAGTCGGAAACGACATCCACAATCTGGGCCGCATCCATTATTCGGTCTATGGTTCCATGGTCAATCATGCTTGCAAAAATAGCACATTCTTTTTAGATAGGCAATACTGTTTTGTAGTAGTTTTATAACTAATTGATTTGTAGATGTTTATAAAACCGCAAAAGTTGCCTCCAAAATCACGCGTGATTTCCTCCGAATTCGTTCGGAAATTCCTCCGAATTTGCGCGTGATTTCCTCTGGAATCGTTCGTGATTTCTGTAGAAATTGCGCGCAAATTCAGTGAAAATCACGCGTGAATCCGGCAGTAATTGCGCGTGATTTCAGAAGCATGTTTTTTTGTTGCTTTGAAAAGGTGTTTCCTCGCGCGCGCGAACATATTATTATATATATACAACAAGAGGTGCTTTGAAGCACCTCTTGTTCTTTATTCTTCCTCTTCAATTTCTCGTTTGATAAAGAAAGAGAAAATCCAAAGTAATAGGATGGCACCGATAACGGCTGTAATCAAGTTGCCTAAGATGCCTCCGAATTCGAAACCGAATAATCCGAAGACCCAACCGCCAAGGATACCACCGATAATGCCGAGTATTAAGTTCAGCCAAAAACCGAATCCGCCACCACGCATTATCTTGCCAGCTAAGAAGCCGGCTACAATTCCAATAATAATGTACCAAATAATAACCATAGTTTATAATGTTTAGGTGAATAATATAAAGCAAGTTGCTTTGCTTTTTTCTACATAAACAATATAATTGGCTAAATGTTTATTGGATTTTCTTTCTAATCTTCTTTAAGTACTCTTTCATCCTGTTGGCATCTTTGTTGGTGATGATGTCCAACAATTCGTGCAGCTCGGTACGGATGCCCTCGACCTGCGCCGGTGTGCGTGGGTTGAAAAGAATCTCTTGCAACAGGTAATCATCTTCGTTCAATACCCCTTTGGCAATGGCCATGTGGCGCTTGAAGGTAGTACCGGGTGCATCTTGATGCTTCATTACTGCCGCAAAGACGAAGGTCGAAACAAACGGAATGGATAATGAATAGGCCACCGTTTCGTCATGTTCGTCGAAGCTATATTCAAAGATATTCAACCCTAATCCTTGGTAGAGGTCTTTAAAGAAAATACGTCCCAAGTGGTCGCCTTCGGTTATGATAATGGCATTCTCCGTGCTCAACTTATCCAAATTGGCAAAGGTAGGACCAAACATAGGGTGGGTAGAGACATACCGGAAACCGCATCCTTCGTAGAACTCCTTCAAACCTGTTTTTACCGAAGCAATGTCGCTCAAGATGCAATCCTTAGGCAATACGGGGAGTACTTGTCGGAAGGCATCAATGGTATATTTCACTGTTGCGGCGTTGATAACCAGTTCGGGTTTGAACTCGGAAATCTCGTCCAGTGTAGTGAAGCGATAGGTGTTATAAACAAAACGTAAACGCTTCGGATCGACATCGAACACTGCTGTTTCGTGCTGAAAGCTCAATACATCGGTGAAAAACGAGCCCATCTTACCGGCTCCCAGAATCAATATTCTCATGTTGGTACGTTTCTTATTTGTTTAGAATTTCCATTTGTTGACGTACACTCTCTTCGTGAATGGCTTCGAAAACCTTCTTTACGAAATTGCTGCTCATGCCGCAAAGTACACCTTGCGAAGCACGCTTATCCAAAATTTCGTTGTAGCGAACGGTTTGAAGAATGGTCATGTTATGCTCTTTCTTGTATGTTCCAATTTCACGAGCCACGCGCATACGTTTGGCCAATTCTTGAATCAAGTTGTTGTCGCATTCATCAATTTGCTTACGCAACTCAGATAGGTTTTCGGTGGTTTGCGTCTCCTTACGAATAACGAGCAGGTTAAGGATATAATCCAAAATATCGGGCGTAACTTGTTGCTTGGCATCGCTCCATGCTGCATCGGGGTTGCAATGGCTCTCTACGATGAGTCCATCGAAACCTAAGTCCATGGCTTGTTGGCAAAGTGGCGCAATCAGTTCACGCTTACCGCCAATGTGACTTGGGTCGCAGATGATGGGAAGGTTGGGTATGCGACGACGCAATTCGATGGGGATATGCCATTGGGGGAGGTTGCGGTAGATGGTTTTGTCGTAGTTGCTGAATCCGCGGTGGATAACGGCAAGACGCTTGACACCGGCACCATTGATACGCTCTAATGCACCAATCCATAATTCCAAGTCGGGATTAACTGGGTTCTTTACCAAAACAGGAATGTCAACACCCTTCAATGCATCGGCCAATTCTTGAACGGCAAAAGGATTAGCGGTAGTGCGTGCACCTACCCATAGTATGTCTATTCCGGCCTTCATTGCCTCTTCGGCATGCTTGGCGGTGGCAACTTCCGTAGTTGTCAGCATACCAGTTTCCTCTTTTATGCGTTGCATCCATCTTAATCCTTCTGTGCCAACGCCTTCGAAACCACCTGGTTTTGTGCGTGGTTTCCATATGCCGGCGCGGAATATTTTAATGCCTTTGTTGGCCAATTGGTGGGCGGTATTTAATACTTGTTCTTCGGTTTCGGCACTACAAGGACCTGCAATTACCAAAGGTCGCTCTTCGCGTACACCTTTCAATTTTAAGGGTTCAAGATTAAGTTCCATAGTTATATGTATATAATTTATGATTTATGATTTGGGTTATATGATTTCTTTGATTCTTCGCAATGCTTCGGCTAGTTTTTCGTCTTTGCAGCAGAGCGAAATGCGAATGTAACGTTTTCCGTTGCTGCCAAAGATGAATCCAGGTGTGATAAATACCCTTGCCTGGTGTAAAATGCGTTCGGTAAGCTCTTCCACATCGGTGTATTTGTCGGGAATCTTACCCCAGAGGAACATACCTACTTGCTTTTCATCGTATGTACATCCGAGCACATCCATAATCTCTCCGGCTATTTTGCGTCGGTTACGATAGTTGCGGTTGTTGCCATCGTACCAATCTTGTTCGGCTTGTAGAGCAGTTGCTGCTGCTAGTTGCATGGCGCGATACATACCACTATCAATGTTGCTTTTTACTTTTAGAATCCATTGTACGAATTCGGCATTCGAAGCTAGCATACCAATGCGCCATCCGGGCATATTGTGGCTTTTACTCATCGAGTTGAACTCAATGCAACAATCCTTTGCTCCCGGTATGCTGAGAATACTTAAAGGTTTATCATTCAAGATGAAACTGTAGGGGTTGTCGTTTACGATGACGATGCCTTTTCTGCGAGCCAAGTTGACTAGCTTTTCGTAAAGTTCCGGTGTGGCATTGGCACCAGTCGGCATATTGGGATAGTTGGTCCACATTAGTTTCACTCTGCTCATATCCATCTGTTCCAAAGCGTCGAAGTCGGGCATCCAACCATTCTCCTCTTTCAAGTCGTAATTCACAATTTCTGCACCCAAGATGCGGCTGAGTGAAGTATAGGTGGGGTAGCCGGGGTTGGGCACCAATACTTGATCGCCCGGATTTACGAAAGCCAATGTTACGTGCAAGATACCCTCTTTCGAACCAATCAGTGGTTGGATTTCGCTTTTGGCATCCAACTCCACTTGATACCACTTCTTGTACCAATCGGCAAAGGCTTGTCGCAATTCGGGAATACCCACATAGGGCATATAACCATGGCCATTAGGATTTTGCGCTTCGCGACAAAGTGTTGCGACAGTCTCTTCGGAAGGAGGCATGTCGGGACTGCCGATGCCTAAACTGATAACATCTTTCCCCTCGGCATTCATTTGTGCTACCTCTTTAAGCTTCTTAGAAAAGTAGTATTCGCTCACACCCGACAAGCGGTCGGCTGGGCATATCTTGTTAGTTGCTTGATTTTCCATCTTCGTATTCTCCTAATATTTTAAGTTCTTTGGTTAGTGGAGTGATTGCTGCTACCGATTGTTTGTATCTTAATAAGTTGTCAAACACAACATCTACATAGAATTGGTACTCCCATTCGCGTCCAATGATGGGTAGCGATTGAATCTTTGTCAAGTTGATGCGATAGAAAGAGAGGATAGAGAGCACCTGCGACAAACTGCCTTCGGCATGGGGTAGGGTAAATACCAAACTTGCTTTGTTGGTTTGAAGATTCTTTCCACGATTCAATTCGTCAACTTGCCAAGGGTCGGCAATAACCAAAAAACGTGTGTAGTTATGTTTATTGGTCTCAATGCCATCTTCCAGCACTTTCATTCCATACATCTCGGCTGCCGAACGGGCGCAGATAGCTGCATGTCCTTTCTGGTTGTTCATCTTGATAATCTCTGCACTTCTTGCGGTATCTTCAGCTTCAACTACCTTCATACGCGGATGGAGGCTTAGAAAATCGCGGCATTGCATCAAGGCGATGGGATGTGAATTCACTTCTGTAATATCGTCCCAGTCTTCATCGGGTAGGCAACAAATGCAATGCGAAATACGTAACTTCTGTTCGCCTACGATTTGTAGATTGCTCTGCTTCAACAATTCATAGTTGTGAAGCAAACTGCCAGCAATGGTATTTTCGATAGCGGCAAGCCCGATAACCTTGTTGTCTTTTTGTACGGCATTGAATACCTCTTCGAACGTGGCGCAACAAATTAGTTCTATCTCTTCGCCTTCGAAATACCTATGGGCGGCAATGTCATGAAACGAACCTAACGTTCCTTGAATGGCAATTTTAATCATACGCGTTTACTAATAAAAAAATCCCGCTTACCAAAATAAGCGGGATTCATATCTGTTCTTAAAATCTATTCAGTTCTTAAGCATCACTGTCACTTGATACATACAAACTCCCGCTCTACTTTCTGACCAAAGTAAAAGTAAAAAAAGAAGTAATATGCAAAAGTGAATAAATTCATATTTATGTTTTTGTTCTTGTTTTCGCTGCAAATGTAACGCTTTTCTTTTAAAGAGCAATAATTACTTAACTTTTTTTGCTTTTTCTGTCGCTTTTTTATAAATATGTATAGTTACAGTCCTAATACATCTGTTTGATGTGCCTCAAAATTATGGTAAGTGCCGTTTAAAGTCTCTGCCTCTTTGGGGGCAAACTCCATTGCTTTCTTTACATCTTCCAGCGAACCTTCTTTGTCGCCATTTAGCAGCTTGGCACGTCCACGTTCATGGTAAGCCTTGGCAAATTGCGGATTTAGTTCGATGGCTTCGTCAAATGTGGCAATGGCTTCGTTTAGCTTTCCTTGTTCTATGTATAGCTCGCCCAAATAGAGGAAGGCTTGTTCGTTGAAAGGGTTCAATGCGATGATGTGGCGATAGTCTTCTTCTGCATTGGCGCTATTCCCTTCGACCAAATATTTTTGTCCGCGCAGCAAGATAGCCTGTTCGTTCTCCGGTTCATAGCGTAGGATAGCATCAATATCTTCCATCGCTTCGTTTAGTTGTCGCATATTTAGCAAGGCTTCGGCACGCATCAATCGAGCTTCGATAAAATCTTCT
>JAGBWA010000040.1 GCA_017630035.1 Bacteroides sp. | reverse complement strand
ATTCGGGTTCATCTTTCTTTGGAGGATGTTAGGGGGGTAGCAAAAAAATAACTGTGAACTGAGATAACTGTGAACATTCATAAAAACGTCTATTACTAAAATTACGAAATATTATAACATTGCTTACGATTTTTAGTTGCTTTTTGCGGGGCGGTTTTTTAAGTGAATAGCTACTCTCTTTACGGCATTAGCCAGATTGGTACGTGCTTGGTCGGGTAGTATGGCTTCGGCAAGCGGTTGGTGGGGTGGGGTGATGGCGATGGCCTCTTGAAAACCTGCATCGAGCAACTGCTGGCGGTGGGTGATGCTGCCCGACATAAGCACTACCGGTACACGGTGTTTTTTCGTTACATTCAACACACCAAAGGGTAGCTTGCCCATCAGTGTTTGTGCGTCGGAGTGGCCTTCGCCAGTGATGACAAGTTGCGCATCGGATAGTGCTTCTTCGAAGCGAATGGTCTCTAATACCAGGCGGCTTCCCGAGGTGAGGGTGGCGTTGAGGTAGGTGAGCAAGGCGGCACCCATACCTCCGGCGGCACCGCTACCCGGCATCGTGGAGATGGCTTTCTGGGCAGCTGCATCGAACAAGCAGCCAATGTGTTGCAACCCCTTATCCAATAACTTTACCTCCTGGGCATTGGCACCTTTTTGTGGAGCAAAGATATGCGCTGCACCTTGCTCGCCATGCAGCGGATTGTTTACATCGCACGCCACGATAATTTCACACATGTGCAATGCGGTGTGTGCACAACTTGTATCGATGTGATGTATCTTGCTTAAGTGTTTGCCGCATGGATAAGGTATAAGCTTACCCGATGCATCGTAAAACTGATAGCCTAACGCCGCAAGCATGCCTATGCCGGCATCGCACGTGGCGCTACCTCCCAAGCCGATGATGAAGCGGCGATAGCCTTGCGAAAGGGCGTGTGCTATTTGTATGCCGGTGCCGTAGGTGGTGGTGTGAAGGGGGTTGCGCTCGGCGTTGGTCAGCAGATGTAGGCCGCTACATGTAGCCATTTCGATGATAGCTGTACGCCCATCGCCTGTGCATCCGTAGGTGGAGGCGAGGGGGCGCATCAGTGGGTCGTAGGAGGAACATTCGATGTATTTGCCTTGGGTGCTTTCCACAAGCGCTTCTACCAAGCCTTCGCCGCCATCGGATAGTGGAAAGCTGACCACTTGGCACGATGGATGTAGCTTATGGATGGCTTCGGACACGGTAGCGGCTACTTCGCTCGACGAGAGGCATCCTTTGTATGAATCGAATGCTAAAATTATTTTCATGGCTAAATCGTTAATCACGGACGCAGCACGCTACGTCCCTACTAATCACTCCTCGAACCTCAGTGTTTCCACTTTCTCCAATCGTGCGCGTAGTTTGGGCATCATGGATTGGCGGATGCGTAGTGTCATGTTGCAATCCATGTCGTAGCCTTGCGAGATGATTTCGGGTTCTTCTTCCTTTACAATGCGCATCACGTCGTTCATAAAGGGGTATTCGAAGTAGAAGGTCACCTCCTCGTCCACCGTCTTCTCGATGATAGTGGCGGCGGCAATGGCTTCGGCTGCTGCGGCTTTATACGCCACAATCAATCCGCTGGTGCCCAACTTAATGCCGCCAAAATAGCGCACAACGATAATCAAGATGTCGGTCAGCTCGTTCGAGTTGATTTGTCCCAAAATGGGTTTGCCGGCGGTGCCCGATGGCTCGCCATTGTCGTTGGCGCGAAAATCTTTCCGTTCGTGTCCCAACATATAGGCATAGCACACGTGGCGTGCATCGTAGTACTTCTTCTGATACACTTCGAGGTGTGCTTTTATCTCGTCTATGGTGCGCACGGGCAGGGCGATAGCAATGAACTTGCTACGCTTCTCGGTGTAGATGCCTTCGGCTTGTCCGACGATGGTTTTGTAGGTATCTTCTGTCATAGTTTTACAAAGATAGGCATTAATTATAAATATTACCTTATCTTTGCCACGAATTTAATTTAATAGGCAAATGTTATGATAAAAATAGGTGATAAAGTGCGCTTTTTGAGCGAATGTGGCGGAGGCGTGGTGACCGGTTTCCGAGGAAAAGATATTGTGTTGGTAGAAGATGCCGATGGCTTTGATATTCCCATGGCGGTACGCGAATGTGTGGTGATAGAGACGGACGACTATAACATCCCTACACCGGCGGCAAAAGCGGCCAAGGCAGAGGAGAAACGACGCACGGAAGAGCAACCGGCACGCACAACGGGTGTTGCGCAAGAAGAGCCCCTCCGTAGGGTGGAGAAGCCGCAAATATCTGTCTATCGTCAACCGGAAATGAAGGGTGGCGATACGCTAAATGTGCTGCTTGCATTTGTGCCAGTGGATATTAAGGCGGTGAGCACCACTCCGTTCGAAACCTACCTGGTGAACGATAGTAATTACTACTTCTACTACACCTATATGGGTGCCGAAGGCAAGGCGTGGACAGTGCGCTCGCACGGCATCCTGGAGCCAAATACGAAGCTTTTCTTGGAAGAGTTTGAGAAAGCCGAGCTGAACGACCGCGAGCGTGTGGCCGTGCAACTGATGGCGTTCAAAGACAATCGTTCGTTTGCGTTGAAGCAACCCGTTAGTGTGGAGCTGCGCATCGATACGGTGAAGTTTTACAAGCTACACACCTTCCAAAGCAATGACTTCTTTCCAACGCCCGCGTTGCTATACGATTTGATTAAAGACGACCAAGCCACCAAGCAGGTATATGTGTCGGCCGAGGAGTTGCAACGTGCGTTGAACATGAAGCAACAGGTGGACAAGCCGCAAACCATCGTGAAGCGTGGCGTGGCAAAGAATGGCATCATCGAGGTGGATTTGCACATTGGCGAATTGCTCGACGATACACGCGGCATGAGCAATGGCGAGATGCTAAACTATCAGTTGGATAAGTTTCGCGAGGTGATGAATCAATACCGCAACAAGCGCGAGCAGCGCATCGTGTTTATTCATGGCAAGGGCGATGGTGTGTTGCGCAAGGCTATCCTCGACGAGCTAAAACGCAAGTATCCAGCTTGTCGCCATCAAGATGCGTCGTTTCAAGAGTATGGATTTGGTGCAACGATGGTAACGATTAAGTAAGCACCATTAAATCGCAAATAATAGCGTCGGATACAAAGATGCCTTCGCGCGAAAGCTTTATCCGATGGCCTTCCGTTATCAGTTTGCCACTCTCCAAATGGGGGGTGGCACTTTTTTTGCACGAGGCGGCAAACGATTGGCCAAAGCGCTCGGCCACTTCCTCGATGCTGATGCCGTGCGAGGTGCGCAAGCCGGTCATGATGTATTCGTTGTAGCGGGTGGGGATGTCCAACGCCTCGATTTCGTAGCATGGCGCATTCGTTTCAATCCCCTTGATGTAGTTTTTTATATCAGCAACGTTCCATTGGCGCGAGGTGCCATCGAACGAATGAGCGGCCGCACCGCATCCTAAATAAGGGATGCCTTGCCAATAGGAAGAGTTGTGGCGCGAGTGCATACCCGGCTTGCAGAAGTTGGATATTTCGTAGTGTTGATAGCCCGCCTTTGTGAGCGCATCGATAAGCATGTTGAAGAACGTCAAACTCAACTCTTCGCTCACCTCGCTCACCTCGCCCGCTTGCAAGCGGCGATAAAGGGGTGTGCCCTCTTCGTAGGTGAGGTGATAGGCCGAGATATGCTCCACATTCAGTGCGATGGCTTGTTGCAAATCGTTTTCCCATTGCTCGATGGTTTCGCCAGGGAGGCCATACATCAGGTCGATGCTGATGTTTTGAAAACCCTTTTCTCGCAAACGCATGGTGGCCATGCGCGCTATCTGTTCGGTGTGTCTACGATTCAGTATCCGTAAAGTTGCATTGTCGAAGGTTTGTATGCCCATGCTGATGCGGTTGACGGGCGTTTGCTTTAATCCTTCGGCATAGCTATCCGACACGTCGTCGGGATTCACCTCTATCGTGATTTCCGGATGCTTGCTGAGCGGAAAATGTGCTTCGATGGTGGCGAATAGCGCGTTTAGCTGAGCAATGCTTAGTTGCGAGGGTGTGCCTCCACCCATATATATCGTTTCTACGGTTTCGCCTTTCAGGTAATCCTTGCGTTGCACCAACTCTTTGCACACGGCATCTACGTATTGTTGTTTCCATGCTTCGTGGGTGGTGGAATAGAAATCGCAATAGGCGCAACGCGTTTTGCAGAAAGGAATATGTATGTAGATACCTGCCATAAATTTATTTCGTAATTGATTTGCAAAAATACAATATTTTCACTATATTTGCATAGAAGTTATAAACTAATACCCGTTTAATGATGAGAATGTATAAAATGTTGTGCATGCTTGGCGTGCTATGTATGATTTTTTTCTCGGGACAAGTGCAAGCGCAAGTTGTGCAAAAACAGACAGTACTTGTTAATAGCAGTATAGAAATAGGTAGTCCCGATGGCGATTTGATTCTAAAAGTGACATTTAGAAAATTTGGTGAACCTACTTATGCATTGACTTATAAGGGTAAGACAATGTTGCAAGATTCGCCTCTTGGCTTAGTAACTAATGTGAGCGATTTCACCAAAGGATTGACGGTGGTAGAGGAAAAGACAGCGACTATTGACAAAACTTACAAGCAAGACCGCATCAAGAAGTCGGAAATACACTATGTAGCCAACGAACTGGTGTGCAAGGTGGAAAATGATAAGAAACAACAAATGGAAATCACTTTCCGCGTGAGCAACAACAATGTTGCCTTCAGATACACCCTGTTGAAGCGAGGCGAAACAGGTAGCGTACGCGTAATGAGCGAGGCTACAAGCTTCCAATTCCCCGAATATACCACTACCTTCTTAACTCCGCAAAGCGATGCGATGATTGGTTGGAAACGCACCAAGCCAAGCTACGAAGAAGGGTATAAAGTGGATGCTCCGATGAGCGAAAAATCGGGCTATGGACATGGCTATACCTTCCCATGCTTGTTCAAGGTGGGCGAAGATGGTTGGGTATTGGTTAGCGAAACAGATGTGGATAGCCGCTATTGTGCTTCGCACTTGAGCGATGCTGTAGATGGTAAGTACACCATTGCCTATCCTATGCCGGAAGAAAATAATGGATATGGCACCATAGAGCCTGCTATCGCTTTGCCTGGTTCTACACCTTGGCGCACCATCACCGTGGGCGAAACATTGGCGCCTATCGTAGAAACAACTATCCCTTGGGATGTGGTTGAACCACGCTACGAAAGCGAACACACCTATCAAATGGGACGCGGCACATGGAGCTGGATTCTTTGGCAAGACAATAGCATCAATTACGACGACCAAGTGAAGTATATCGACTTGGCATCGGCTATGGGATACGAATATGTGTTGGTGGACAACTGGTGGGATACATACATTGGCCGCGAACGCATTGTGGATTTGGTGAAGTATGCCAATAGCAAGAACGTAGATGTCTTCTTGTGGTATAGCTCGAGCGGCTATTGGAACGATATTGAGCAAGGTCCTATCAATTGCATGTCGAACTCCATCGTTCGCAAACGCGAAATGAAGTGGCTACAAAGCATTGGTGTGAAGGGTATGAAGGTGGACTTCTTTGGTGGCGACAAGCAAATCACTATGCAACACTACGAAGAGATTCTTAGCGATGCAGACGACCATGGCTTGATGGTTATCTTCCACGGATGTACCTTGCCTCGCGGATGGGAACGCATGTATCCCAACTATGTGGGTAGCGAAGCAGTGTTGGCCAGCGAAAACCTGATTTTCGGTCAGCATGCATGCAACATGGAGGCGTTCAATGCTACGCTTCATCCTTTCATCCGCAACACGGTGGGATGTATGGAGTTTGGTGGCTCGTTCTTGAATCGTCGTTTGAACAAGGGTAACGATGGCGGCACACGTCGTCGCACAACAGACGTCTTCGAGTTGGCAACAGCTGTGCTCTTCCAAAATCCTATCCAAAACTTTGCATTGGCTCCAAACAACTTGCAAGACGCACCGCAAGTGGCGCTCGACTTTATGAAACAAGTACCTACTACTTGGGACGATGTGAAGCTTATCGATGGCTATCCAGGTAAGTACATCGTGCTTGCGCGTCGCCATGGCCAGCAATGGTATGTAGCCGCTATCAATGCTACAAAAGAACCATTGAAACTCGACTTGCAATTGCCTATGCTTGCCGACAAAGAGGTAAACTTCTATAGCGATGCTAAAGATTTGGAGCCGCAAATGAAGACACAAGTGGTGAAGAAAGGACGTGCTAAGATTACGTTGCAACCCAATGGTGGTGCCGTATGGGTACAAACAAGCAAATAAACTCACAACTCATAACTCACAACTCACAACTCTTTTTAGTATGGAAAAAACTTGGCGTTGGTTTGGAAAAAACGATAAGATTACGCTGGACATGTTGCGTCAAATAGGTGTGGAAGGCATTGTAACTGCTTTGCATGCTATACCTAATGGCGAAGTGTGGACATTGGAAGCAATTAACGACTTGAAATCGTACATCGAATCGTACGGATTGCGTTGGTCGGTAGTGGAAAGCTTGCCGGTATCCGAATCAATTAAGTATGCAGGTCCCGATCGCGATGCATTGATTGAAAATTATAAAATCAGCTTGGCAAATCTTGGACGTGCTGGCGTAAAAACCGTGTGCTACAACTTTATGCCCGTAATCGATTGGATTCGTACCGATTTATATCATCCTTGGCCCGATGGTACTTCGTCGCTTTACTTCGACAAGATTCGCTTTGCCTATTTCGACTTGCGCATCTTGGCACGCGAAGGCGCAGAAGCCGACTATACGCAAGAAGAGCTTGAGCAAGTGGCGCAACTCGATGCCGTAATCACCGAAGCCGAGAAAGATGACTTGGTAGATACCATCATCGTGAAGACACAAGGTTTTGTGAATGGCAATATTAAAGAGGGCGATAAGAATCCGGTAAACATCTTCCGCAACCTCTTGGCGTTGTATAAAGACATCGACCGCGATGCTTTGCGCGAAAATATGCGCTACTTCCTTGCGGCTATTATGCCCGTTTGCGAAGAGTATGGCATCAATATGTGTGTGCATCCCGATGATCCTCCTTTCCAAATGCTTGGCTTGCCACGCATTGTGACCGATGAGGCCGATATTGCATGGTTCTTGAATGCAGTGGATAATCCGCACAACGGATTGACCTTCTGTGCTGGCTCGCTTAGCGCTGGCGAACATAACGATACACGCGTATTGGCGCGTAAGTTTGCTTCGCGCACACACTTCGTTCATTTGCGTAGCACAAAAGCTTTGCCTGGCGGAAACTTCATAGAAAGCTCTCATCTCGATGGTCGTGGACATCTGATTGACCTTATCCGCATTTTCGAAAAAGAGAATCCTAATCTGCCTATGCGCGTAGATCATGGCCGCACAATGCTGGGCGATGAAACGAAAGGATACAATCCAGGCTATTCTTTCCATGGCCGCATGTTAGCGTTGGCACAAGTGGAAGGGATGATGGCGGTGGTGCGTGATGAGCTGGCGCAAAAATAATGCGATGAATCATCGTTATAATACCTTATATATAATTAGCGTGCAATCCTTCTTTTGCACGCTTTTTTTTGTGCTAAAATGCGTGTATGCTAAATAACATAGTTTAGTAACACGCACCTTTTCGTTGGTCAATAACTAATTTATTCCTAATTTGCGCCCTCGTTAAAGGAAATGCAGGTTTAACCTGTTATTATTCACTTAAATCTTACAAAAACATGAAAGTATATCAGACGAATGAAATTAAGAACATTGCTTTACTTGGCAATGATGGTGCTGGAAAAACCACTCTCACTGAGGCGCTGCTCTATGAGGGTGGAATTATAAAACGTCGTGGTAGAATTACCGCTAAGAACACAGTCAGCGATTATTTCCCGGTGGAACAAGAGTATGGCTATTCTGTGTTTTCCACCGTTTTCCATGTTGAATGGAATGGTAAGAAGTTGAACATCATCGACTGTCCGGGTAGTGACGACTTCGTTGGTGCAGCTATGACCGCATTGAACGTAACAGATACGGCTATCTTGTTGTTGAATGGTCAATATGGTCCTGAAGTAGGTACGCAAAACCACTTCCGCTACACTGAAAAATTGGGTAAGCCAGTTATTTTCTTGGTAAACCAATTGGATAACGAAAAGTGCGACTACGATTTGATTCTGGAACAGTTAAGAAATAACTACGGCTCAAAGGTTGTGCCCGTGCAATATCCTTTAGCAACTGGTCCTAACTTCAATGCGTTGATCGACGTATTGTTGATGAAAAAATATTCTTGGGGTCCAGATGGCGGTGCACCAACTATCGAAGATATCCCAGCCGAAGAACTTGACAAAGCTACCGAATGGCATAAGGCATTGGTAGAAGCAGCTGCTGAACACGATGAAGGCTTGATGGAAAAATTCTTCGAACAAGAATCATTGACCGAAGACGAAATGCGCGAAGGTATCCGTAAGGGTCTTGCTGCACGCGGTATGTTCCCTGTATTCTGCGTTTGTGCAGGTAAGGACATGGGTGTTCGTCGCTTGATGGAATTCTTGGGTAACGTAGTGCCATTCGTAGATGAAATGCCTAACGTTCACAATACTCGTGGTGAAGTGGTTAAGCCAGATCCAAATGGTCCAACTTCTCTCTACTTCTTCAAGACAGCTGTTGAACCACACATTGGTGATGTTCAATACTTCAAGGTGATGAGCGGTAAGGTTCACGAAGGTGAAGACTTTACAAATGCTGACCGTGGCTCGAAAGAACGCGTTGCTCAAATCTATGCTTGTGCTGGTGCAAACCGCATTAAGGTAGAAGAAATGGTAGCTGGTGATATCGGTTGTACCGTGAAGTTGAAAGATGTACATACTGGTAATACATTGAATGGTAAGGGTACAGAAAATCGTTTCAACTTCATCAAGTATCCTAATCCTAAGTATTCACGTGCTATTAAGCCTGTGAACGAAGCGGATACTGAAAAGATGATGGTTATCTTGAACCGCATGCGCGAAGAAGATCCAACTTGGGTAGTAGAACAAAGCAAGGAATTGCGTCAAACTATCGTTCACGGACAAGGTGAATTCCACTTGCGTACATTGAAATGGCGTATGGAAAACAACGAAAAGTTGATGATTAAGTTCGAAGAACCACGCATCCCATATCGTGAAACAATTACAAAGGCTGCTCGTGCAGACTATCGTCATAAGAAACAATCGGGTGGTGCTGGACAATTTGGTGAAGTACACCTCATTGTTGAACCATACTACGAAGGTATGCCAATGCCTGATACATATCGCTTCAACGGACAAGAATTCAAGATGAACGTAAAGGGTACCGAAGAAATTCCTTTGGAATGGGGTGGTAAACTTGTGTTCGTGAATAGTGTAGTAGGTGGTGCTATCGATACACGCTTTATGCCTGCTATCTTGAAGGGGGTTATGTCGCGTATGGAACAAGGTCCTTTGACTGGCTCGTATGCTCGCGATGTACGCGTAATCGTTTACGATGGTAAGATGCACCCGGTAGATTCAAATGAAATCTCGTTCATGCTTGCTGGACGTAACGCATTTAGCGAAGCCTTCAAGAATGCTGGTCCTAAGATTCTTGAACCTATCTATGACGTAGAAGTATTCGTACCAAGCGATAAGATGGGTGACGTGATGAGCGACTTGCAAGGACGTCGTGGTATGATTATGGGTATGAGTAGTGAAGCTGGTTATGAAAAGCTTACTGCTAAGGTTCCTTTGAAGGAAATGTCTTCATACTCTACTTCATTGAGTTCTTTGACTGGTGGACGTGCTTCATTCATTATGAAGTTTGCAAGCTACGAACTCGTTCCTGGTGATGTACAAGACAAGCTTATCAAGGAATTTGAATCGGCTCAAACAGAAGATTAATACGAACTATTTCGTCTGTTTTATATTTATAGCTGCTATTTCTCTATTATTTGGGGAAGTAGCAGCTTCCTTTTTAAAATATTTGTTATGAATATGAACAATTCGTTATTAAAAATGTTATAGTGTTTAAAATCGCAACTATAATTGCAGAAAATCTTAAATTAATTGAATAATCGAATAATTTATGGTTAATAAATTGGATATGTTAAAATAGTTGTGTTAAATTTGTGGCTATGAAAAAGTCTACTATTTGGATATTAGGTGTTGTGATGGGGCTTAGCTTCTTAAGTTTGCTCTATCTACAGATTAGCTACATTGAAGAGATGGCTAACATGCGCAACGAACAATTCGATGCGTCAGTGAAACGTGCATTGATGGCTGCATCAAGAGACGTGGAGTTGGACGAGGTGGAACGTTGGTTGCGTGAAGACGTATCGGAAGCAGAGAAGAGAGTGTGGGAGCAATCGCAACAAACACCAGGCTCGAGTACATTGCATACGCAACGAATTACGGTGACCTCGCCAAATGGTACCATAAGCTCGTCTGTCGAGTTTAAGTCGTATACCGAAGAAAATACAAGTGTGCCAAGAGCTGTAATTTCTCGGAAGCATGGTGCTAAAACTATCCCGCAAACATCAAGATCGTTGGTCGATATTATTAAGAATCGCTATTTGTATCAACGTGCTTTGGTAGATGAGGTGGTGTGGCAAATGGTGTATCATGCTAAAGATAAGCCGCTGGCCGAACGTGTAAACTTCAAAAACTTGGATCAGTACATTAAATCGGCGTTGATTGACAATGGCGTTGAACTGAATTATCATTTTCGTGTTATAGATGGCGATGGACATGAAGTGTATCGTTGTTCGGATTATGTAGACGAAGGTAGTGATGTGGCATATTCATGGCCATTATTTTTGAACGACCCACCAGCAAGAATGAGTGTTATCAAAGTACACTTCCCAGGTAAAGCTGGCTATATCTCCGATTCTATTAGCTTTATGATTCCTTCGTTGATATTTACACTGATTCTGTTGGTAACATTCATCTTTACCATCTATATCATCTTCCGCCAAAAGAAACTTACGGAGATGAAGAACGACTTTGTGAACAACATGACGCACGAATTCAAAACTCCTATCTCTACGATATCGTTGGCTGCTCAGATGCTTGGTGACCCTGCGGTTGGTAAATCGCCAGCAATGTTCAAGCATATCTCTACGGTTATCAACGACGAAACAAAACGCTTGCGTTTCCAAGTGGAAAAAGTGTTGCAAATGTCTATGTTTGACCGCCAAAAGGCAACGCTTAAGCGTAAAGAGATTGATGTAAACGAGTTGATTAAGGGAGTGGTAAGCACGTTTGCATTGAAGGTGGAAAGTCATGGCGGAAAGATAGAATCGGATTTGGAAGCGCAAGATGCAGTGATTTTTGCTGACGAAATGCATATCACCAATGTGATATTCAACTTGATGGATAATGCCGTGAAGTATAAGCGCGATGATGACGCTATGCTGCTTAAAGTGCAAACATGGAACGATTCGGGCAAGTTGATGATTGCTATCCAAGACAATGGTATCGGCATTAAGAAAGAAAATTTGAAAAAGATATTTGATAAGTTCTACCGCGTGCATACAGGT
>JAGBWA010000039.1 GCA_017630035.1 Bacteroides sp. | reverse complement strand
CCCCGGGGAGCCGTCAACAGGCTTTGATCCGGGGATTTCCGAATGGGACAACCCGGCCGTCCGAGAGGGCGGTCACCGGCGGGTCGAAAGGCCCGTCGCAAAAAAAGATTGTCCAAGGATAACTACAAGCGTTATCACAATGATAGGTATGGCATACTCGGCAATCATCGTTGGATCGACCATCATACCTACCGATACAAAGAAGATGGCACCAAACAAGTCTTTCACTGGTTTCACCAAGCGTTCAATGCTTTCGGCTTCGATAGTTTCGGCTAAAATCGAGCCCATAATAAAGGCGCCAAAAGCTGGTGAGAAGCCAAAATGTGCGGCCATTACCACCATTCCAAAGCATAATCCTAACGACACAATAAGCATTGTCTCTTCGCTCATCAGTTTGCGCATTCGCTTCAAGAATACAGGTACTAGGTATAAGCCTACAACGAACCACAAAATCAAGAAAAAGAACAGTTTACCTATGCTGACAAGCATCTCTGTGCCTTCGAAATGATTACTAACCGCCATCGTCGAAAGCATCACCATAAGCACAATGGCAAGTATATCTTCCAAGATAAGCACACTCAGCACCAATCCTGCAAATTTCTGTTTGCTCAATCCTAAATCATCGAACGCTTTATAGATAATCGTAGTGGACGACATGGCTATCATACCCCCCAAAAAGATGCAATCCATTTGCTTCCATCCAAAGCATAAGCCCACACAAATTCCGACAATTATCATACTGAAAATAATGGTCAGTGCAGCAATGATGGCCGTAGCACCTACCTTGACTATCTTTTTGAAACTAAACTCTAAACCTAATGCAAAAAGAAGGAAGATAACACCTATATCCGCCCATGTTTGAATATTAGCTGTATCGCCCACCGATGGTGTATAGGGCATGTGAGGACTTGCTAAAAATCCGGCTACAATATACCCAAGTACCAATGGTTGCTTCAGTTTTTTGAAAAGCAACGTCATGATACCGGCACAAATCAAAATCAATGCCAAATCGGCTATCAGTGGTGCTAAGTGCGACATCGTTATTCTCTTTTTGTTAAAACATCTGCAAAGATAATTCAAACCGAATGTAGCACAAAAGAAGAAGGATATTTTTTTCTTCCGTTAAGGGAAAATAATTTTTCCGTTAAGGGAAAGCAAAAAGAGGCAAATTTAATTGCCGAAAAATTTCTTTATTCGAAGAATAATACGTTCCTTTGTAGAGTTTTTACATACTTAAAAAATTAACATTAATCATTTATAAATTTATCATCATGAAGATCTCACACATTGAGCATTTAGGTATTGCTGTAAACAGCATTGAAGAGGCTTTGCCTTACTACGAAAACGTATTGGGTTTGAAGTGCTACAACATTGAAACTGTAGAAGACCAAAAAGTAAGAACAGCTTTCTTGAAGGTAGGCGACGTAAAGATTGAGTTGCTCGAACCAACAAGTCCTGAAAGCACTATCGCTAAGTTCATCGAAAAGAACAATGGCAATGGCGGTATGCACCACTTGGCATTTGCCGTAGAAGATGGTGTAGCAACAGCACTTGCTGATGCAGAAGCAGCTGGTATCCGTCTTATCGACAAAGCTCCTCGCAAGGGTGCTGAAGGTTTGAACATTGCTTTCCTTCATCCAAAGTCAACTCTCGGTGTATTGACCGAACTTTGCGAAAATCCTAACAAGTAAATCATAAATTATAAATCATAATTCATAAATCAACTCTTATGAGTAACCAACTTGAAAAAATTAAAGAGCTTATCGAGCTTCGCGCTCAAGCTCGTTTGGGTGGTGGAGAAAAAGCCATCGAAAAACAACACGCAAAGGGCAAATATACAGCCCGTGAACGTATTGCCCAATTGCTCGACGAAGGCAGCTTCGAAGAAATGGACATGTTCGTAAAACACAGATGTACTAACTTCGGTCAAGACAAGAAGCATTACTTGGGCGACGGTGTAGTAACTGGTTGCGGTACTATCGAAGGCCGCTTGGTATATGTTTTTGCACAAGACTTCACTGTATTCGGTGGCTCATTGTCAGAAACTATGGCACAAAAAATCTGCAAGGTAATGGATATGGCCATGAAGATGGGCGCTCCTGTTATCGGTATCAACGACTCGGGTGGTGCACGTATCCAAGAAGGTATCAACGCACTTGCAGGCTACTCAGAAATTTTCCAACGCAACATTATGGCATCGGGCGTAGTACCACAAATCTCTGGTATCTTCGGTCCTTGCGCAGGTGGTGCTGTTTACTCTCCTGCATTGACCGACTTCACTATCATGCTCGAAGGCGTATCATACATGTTCCTCACTGGCCCAGCCGTTGTTAAGACAGTAACTGGTGAAGACGTAACACAAGAAGAACTTGGTGGTGCAAGCGTACACGCATCTAAGTCGGGTGTAACTCACTTCACCGCCGAAACTGGCGAAGAAGGTTTGGCAATCATCCGCAAGTTGCTCAGCTACATTCCTCAAAACAACTTGGAAGAAGCTCCTATCGTAACTTGCAACGACCCAATCGACCGCTTGGAAGATTCTTTGAACGAAATCATCCCTGACAATCCTAACAAGCCATACGATATGTACGAAGTAATCGGTGCTATCGTGGACAACGGTGAATTCTTGGAAATCCAAAAGGATTATGCAAAGAACATCATCATTGGTTTCGCACGCTTCAACGGACAATCAGTAGGTATCGTTGCCAACCAACCTAAGTTCTTGGCTGGTGTATTGGATTGCAACGCATCGCGTAAGGCAGCTCGTTTCGTACGCTTCTGCGACGCATTCAACATTCCTTTGGTAACACTCGTTGACGTACCAGGATTCCTCCCAGGTACCGGACAAGAATACAACGCCGTTATCCTTCATGGTGCTAAGTTGCTTTACGCATTTGGCGAAGCTACTGTACCTAAGGTAACTGTTACATTGCGTAAGTCATACGGTGGTTCACACATCGTAATGAGCTGTAAGCAACTCCGTGGCGACATGAACTACGCATGGCCAACAGCTGAAATCGCCGTAATGGGTGGTGCAGGTGCCGTAGCCGTATTGTATGCTCGCGAAGCTAAGGAACAAGCCGATCCAGCTGCATACTTGGCAGAAAAAGAAGCTGAATACACTAAGTTGTTTGCTAACCCATACAATGCAGCTAAGTATGGCTACATTGACGACGTTATCGAACCTCGCAATACTCGCTTCCGCATTATCCGCGCATTGCAACAATTGCAAACTAAGAAATTGACTAACCCTGCTAAGAAGCACGGTAATATTCCATTGTAATATTTAAAACGAACAAATGAATATGAAAAAATTAGGAATACTTATCGTAGCACTCGTAGCTGCTTGCGGCTCAACCTTTGCACAAGGTGCTACAAGCCTTGTCATCAACGAAGTATTGGTGAACAACAAAACCAACTTCCAAGATGATTACGGCCAGCACCATGCATGGATTGAAATCTTCAATCCTACCTTTGCAACGGTGGACATCCGCAACTGCTACCTCACCAACGATAAGCGTGTATTGGACGAATCATTATCAGCACCCGAGCGTGCTGCTATGATGTACCCTATTCCAAAGGGTGATGTTTTAACAAAGATACCACCTCGCCAACACTTGCTTTTCTGGGCAGATGCTGCACCTAAGCGTGGTAATTTCCACTTGAATTTTGAGCTCGACTCTGTTGGTCCTAACTGGATTGCCCTTTACGATGGTAATGCTGTTGACTTGATTGACTCTATCTCTATCCCCGCACTTCCAGTTGACTGCGCATACGCATTGAAGTTGGACGGTATCAAAGGCGAATGGAGCATCGTTGGCCAAGGTGATACTTACGTAACACCAAGCACCAACAACAAGACTTTGGACAAGAACGAAAAGATTGATGGCTTCAAGAAATACGACCCACACGGCTTTGGTATGGCTATCATGGCTATGCTTGTTGTATTCTTAGGTTTGTTGGTACTCTTCCTCTGCTTCAAGTTCATTGGTAATATCGGTATGAAAGTGACCAAGCTTAACGCTATGCGTCATGCAGGTATCACCGACCATAAAGAGGCAAAGGCAAAGAATATCGGCGACGAATCGGGCGAAGTATTTGCTGCTATTGCTATGGCATTGCACGAATACCAAGAAAACGTTCACGATTTCGAAGAAACTATCCTTACCATCAACAAGGTAAAACGCAATTATTCTCCTTGGAGTTCTAAGATTTACACCTTGCGTCAAACTCCGAAATAAAGAAATAAGAACAATAAACTTTTAATAAAAAATGAAACAATATAAGTATAAAATCAACGGCAACCTCTACTCGGTAACCGTAAACGACATTGAAGACAATGTTGCTCACGTAGAGGTAAACGGCACTCCCTACAATGTGGAGTTGGACAAACCTATTAAGACAGCTCCAAAACCAGTAACTCGTCCAGCTGCTGCTCCTAAGACAGCTACAGGCGAACCTGTTGTAACTCGTCAAGCTTCTGCTAAGAGCGGCGGTATCAAGTCTCCACTTCCTGGTGTAATTCTTAACATTTTGGTTAAGGAAGGCGACGTAATTAAGAAGGGACAACCCGTTATCATCCTCGAAGCTATGAAGATGGAAAACAATATCAACGCTGACCGCGATGGTAAGGTTGCCGCAATCAAAGTGAACAAGGGCGATTCAGTTCTTGAAGGTACAGACTTAATCATTATTGAATAATCTGCGATATGGAAGAACAAAGTTTTTTATCATTCATGGGCAATAACCTCGCCGACTTCTGGGAGTACACTGGTTTTGCGCAAGCAACTGGCCAGCACCTCATCATGATTTTGGTAGGTTTGTTCTTCTTGTGGCTTGCCATTAAGAAGAATTTCGAGCCATTGTTGTTGGTACCCATTGGCTTTGGTATCCTTATCGGTAACATTCCTTTCAAAGCCGATGCTGGTCTTGAAATTGGTATTTACGAAGAGGGTTCAGTATTGAACATCCTTTATCAAGGTGTAAAGACAGGTTGGTATCCTCCTTTGGTATTCCTTGGCATTGGTGCCATGACCGACTTCTCTGCTTTGATTTCTAATCCTAAGTTGATGTTGGTAGGTGCTGCTGCTCAATTTGGTATCTTTGGTGCATACATGGTAGCTTTGGCTATTGGTTTCGAACCTGCTCAAGCAGCTGGTATTGCTATCATTGGTGGTGCCGACGGTCCTACCGCTATCTTCCTATCATCGAAGTTGGCTCCTAACTTGATGGGTGCTATTGCCGTATCAGCTTATTCGTATATGGCGCTTGTACCTATTATCCAACCACCTATCATGCGTGCATTGACTACTAAGAAGGAGAAAGTGATTCGCATGAAGCCTGCTCGCGCCGTATCACAAACAGAGAAGATTATGTTCCCTATCGTAGGTTTGTTGCTCACTTGCTTCTTGGTACCATCAGCATTGCCATTGTTGGGTATGTTGTTCTTTGGTAACTTGTTGAAGGAAAGTGGTGTAACTCGTCGTTTGGCGGATACAGCAAGCGGTCCTCTTACCGATGCAATCATCGTATTGCTTGGTGTAACCGTAGGTGCTTCTACCCAAGCTTCTGAGTTCTTGACATGGAACACCATCTTCATCTTCTTCCTTGGTTTCTGTGCATTCTGTATTGCTACTACATCGGGTGTATTGTTTGTTAAGTTCTTCAACCTCTTCTTGAGCAAAGAGAACAAAATCAATCCACTT
Organism: Bacteroides sp.; assembly: GCA_017630035.1. Classification (GTDB taxonomy): domain Bacteria; phylum Bacteroidota; class Bacteroidia; order Bacteroidales; family Bacteroidaceae; genus Bacteroides. The sequence continues at coordinate 8,156 of JAGBWA010000039.1, read as the reverse complement.
ATTGGTAATGCCGGTGTATCAGCCGTACCTATGTCTGCTCGTATTTCTCAAAACGTAGGTTTGGAATACGACCCAAGCAACTACTTGTTGATGCACGCCATGGGTCCTAACGTAGCTGGTGTAATTGGTTCAGCATGTGCTGCTGGTGTATTGTTAGGCTTCCTTGTATAAGGTATAGATAACACATTTTATAAGATAGATAGCGGAGGGAAACATTTTCCTTCCGCTATTTGTTTATGTGCATACTAATCATAAAGAAAAGAGAGGAAACAATTATGAAACAAGTATGCATTGTATTAAGCGCGCTACTGCTCAGCATCCCAGCGGTTGCGTCTATAAATATCGAGAAGATTGACCCGCCGTTTTGGTATGTAGGGATGGAAAACAAGGAGTTGCAACTGATGGTATATGGCAAGGATATAGCGAATGCCAAGGTTGATGTAAGCTACCCTGGTGTGCAGATAAGTAGCACGGTGAGGTTGGATAGCGACAACTACTTGCTTGTGTATCTACAACTATCCGACGAGGTAGCGCCAGGCAATGTGAAGCTAAGCTTTGAAGCAGGCAAGCGACACATTGAAAAGGCGTACGAACTAAAAGCACGCACCATGCCAGGAAGCGAGCGCAAAGGATTCGATGCTTCCGACGCCCTTTACCTACTGATGCCCGACCGCTTTGCCAATGGCGATAAAACGAACGACTATGTGCAAGGCATGGCATCCTACGAAGTGAATCGCAACCATCCCGATGCACGCCACGGAGGCGATTTAGCGGGCATTGAGCAGCATTTGGATTACTTCAGCGAGCTGGGAGTAACCGCCCTATGGTTCACGCCCGTGCTGGAGAATAACATGCCTGGTGGCTCGTATCATGGCTATGCAACGACCGATTACTACCGCGTTGACCCACGCTTTGGTAGCAACGAAGATTATTGTCGCCTGATAGCGAAAGCACACGAACGCGGCTTGAAGATAGTGATGGACATGATCTTCAACCATTGCGGCACGGAACATCCGTGGGTAAAGGATATGCCATCGAGCGATTGGTTTAACTATCCCGACTTTACGAACCACTACGTACAAACCAGCTATGTGCTTACCCCCTACGTTGACCCCTACACCTCGACGTACGACTTCGACCAGATGAGTCGCGGATGGTTTGTACCAGCTATGCCCGACTTGAATCAGCGCAATCCGCACGTACAGAAGTACCTCGTGCAAAATAGCTTTTGGTGGATAGAGTATGCAGGCATCGATGGCATACGCATGGATACCTACCCCTATGCCGACTACAACGCTATGAGCAGCTGGATGGAGGCGCTAAACGCGGAGTATCCACACTACAACGTCGTGGGCGAAACGTGGGTAACCGAGCCAGCCTACACCGCTTGGTGGCAAAAGGATTCGAAGCTATCGGCATCGCGCAATAGTCACCTAAAGACGGTGATGGACTTTAGCTTTCACGACAAGATAAACCAAGCCATGCGCGAGGATAATAGCACCAACTACACGGGATTGGGACGCATCTACAACAACTTTGTGTACGACTTTCTCTACCCTAACCCCTCGTCCGTATTGGCGTTTATCGAGAATCACGACACCGACCGCTTCCTGGGCGATGGCAATAACCTTGCTGCGCTAAAGCAAGCCGCCACCGTGCTACTCACCACCCGCCGCATACCGCAACTATACTATGGCACGGAGGTGATGATGAATGGCACAAAACGCGCCAGCGATGGGTATGTGCGCCAAGATTTCCCTGGTGGATGGACGAGCGATGCCGCGAATGCCTTTACTTCCGCCCAACTGGATAGCTTGCAGAGGGATTGCTACCGCTTCTTCCGCACGTTGCTGACGTGGCGCAAGGAGGCTGGCAACGAGCTGATAGCGCGCGGCTCTATGACGCAATTCCTTGTTCAACACGGAGTGTATGCCTATGCTCGCCAGCTGGAGGGGCGCACCGTGTTGGTGCTGCTGAATGGCACCGACGCGCCTACTACCCTGCCGCTACACTATTACAAAGAGGTGCTGAAAGATTGCAAGCAAGGCAAAGACATCTTAAGCGGCCGCATCGTCTTGCTGGACGAGGCGTTGCAGATGGAGGCGAGGGAGACGTTGGTGGTAGAGTTACTATAACAAAGGTGGGTTTATGTACGATGTTTCCTATCTCTATGTAGGTTTGTTTATACGGCTCACTTAAGTTGGCGATTCGGCTCACTCACGTTGGCGATTCGGCTCACTCACGTGAGCCGTATAAACAAACCATGACAAAGATAGCATCAAATAAGGATAGATTGTATTTCAATAATGGATAAACGTCTTCTTTACCTAATGTATATATGGTAAAGAATATGACCAAAAAGCGTAGATAACAAAAATAAATGCGTCCGCAAACACAGAAAAACGGCATTTGCGGACGCATAGCCATGCGTCCCTACCCATTTAGGGTTGCTTTACTACGATTTTGGCGTAATCGCCGTTAATACCTGTCCCTGCGTATTTAAGCAAAGTTTGGTCATTTTCGTTCTTTACATATACTGATATTGGTTTATTATCAGCAGATATGCCTAAATTAGAGAACATATTAGTAAAACTATAAACACTACTAAAATCGAAACTACTCAAATCGAGCGAGGCAAGTTCAGCGCAACCGATGAACATACAGAGCATATTCGTTACATTCGACGTATTAAAGCTACTTACATTGACCGAGGTAAGCGCCTGGCAAAGATCAAACATATTGCTCATACTCCTTACCTTCGACGTATCGAAGTTACTCAAATCGAGCGAGGTAAGTACCCGGCATTCTTTGAACATCCTACTCATACTCGTTACATTCGATGTATCGAACTTACTCAAATCGAGCGAGGTAAGCGATGAGCAAGCGCTGAACATCCTAGTCATACTCGTTACATTCGATGTATCGATATTATCGCCAAAGTCGATAGTGATTATATTACTTAAACCATCAAACATGTCATTGCAATTCGCATTAAACACAAACTTGGGCGAGGGGGTATGTATTTCAATGAAACCATCTTGGTAATTTCGCACAAAATAGATAGTCGAAGAGCCTGCTTGTAAATAATTACTCGAAGTGGTACTACTATTCGCAACGAACTTAATTTTATTAGAATAACTCGAGTAGTTTTTCAACTGAGCATTAATTACGCCACCTTGAAGCAATTCGCAAGGAAACACATATGTAGCGTATTCGTCGTTAATATATGTGTTTTTATCGTCTAGTATGTCATAGCCCGCTTGTGTTACACATACTGGTATTGGTTTTTTAGCAGCATAAGCGCCCAAATATTCGAACATACCTTCAAAACTTATAACCGTACCAAAATCAAAGCTACTCAAATCGAGCGAAGGAAGTGAGTGGCAATCTTTGAACATCCAGCCCATTTCCTCAACCTCCGACGTATCGAAGCTACTTAAATCGAGCGAAGATAGCGAAGAGCAATCTTTGAACATGAAATACATATTCGTTACATTCGATGTATCGATATTATCGCCAAAATCTATAGCGGTTATGGTATTTATATTTAAAAACATGTCTTCACTATTCGCATTAAACACAAACTGAGGTGCAACGGTATGTATTTCAAGGATTCCCCTATTGGCCACCATATAGGCATTGCTACTACCTATTTGGTTTGATTTATATGTATTAACGCTATTTGCTATAAATTTTATTTGAGTTAAATCTTTGCCTTGCAAGAAATTAGATATAGCCGCATTAAATTCGCTACCCGTAGGCAAGTTGCAAGTAGCAAGCGTCAATGCAATGGGCGCCGCATAGTAGGTACCCACCTTAATGCCCTCGTCCAGCACAACGGCTTGGGTAGCAGTGTAAACCGCCCCTGCAGTAGTGGACACACTAAACACAACATTCTCATCCTTAGCCACATTGGGCAGATATATGTATATGCCTTTCCCTGCTAAATCCATGCCTTCGGCATAGGGTATGGAAATGGTATAGGGAGCAGCGCCTATTTTAATAGACGAGACTACGGCATCTTGTGGCAAGCCGCTGAAGGTAGCTTTCAGTATGGCGGTGGAGTGTGTAAACGTAAACGATTTGCTTGCAGCATGGTATGTACCCTCCATAAATGTTTTAGCGCTATTCAGTGCACCGGTTTGTTCGGATAAGTCGGTGGAGTATTCACCAGTATAAGCGGGATAGTAGGCCGTAACGCCATCGGTCAGCGCTACGCCTTCGGGCAATGTAGCGGTGAACTGTTCGCTATCTGCATCGTATGTAAAGGTCACTTCCACGTTGCCTATAACGGCCGTAAAGGCATCTTCTTCTGTCCAAGCCAAGGAGAGCGAGCCATCATCCTCTTCTTCAAAATCGAGGCGCGTATGGGCATCATCGCTTGGCGTATAGGCATCTACGCTTATCACTCGTTCGCCAACAGGCTTTTGCAACGGAGCTATTTGTTGCAATTCGTCGCCAGTGCATGCGGCAAGGGCTATCGCCATCCATCCGCACAACAATCGTAGTACGTTTTTCATGATAGTACTTATTGGAATGGGTTACCGCCATTTGGCATACTTGCAGGGTCGCTTTGAACAAATCCTTGCTCCACTTCTACTTCGATTACCTCTACTTGTGGTGCCTCGTAGGTCGCTTGTTCTTCTTGCTTTGTAAACATGTCGTAATAGTTTATTTAGTTGCACATAAAATTATTGGGCACAAAGATACAAAACCATCGCAAACTTCCAAATAATCAGCAGATTTTAAGCAAAAAATCATGCTAACAACTACCCCTAGAAAAATATTAACAACATGTGGACAGTGTGGACAGTGGACATGTGTCCACATCCACCTCTTGCGATGCATCTTTACGCGTTTTGGATTACTCTACCATGAATATGGCGTAATCATCATCAATATCTGTCGATTTGCTTTCAAGCAAAGTTTTATCATTATCGTTCTTTACATATACATATACAGCAACCGGGTCCTGATTATTTTCAGCAAAACAATAGAACATACCATCAAAATCAGTAACCTCACCGAAATCAAAGCTACTTAAATCGAGCTCAGCCATATTGTGGCATTCAGCGAACATATAACTCATATTCGTCACCTTCGATGTATCGAAACTACTTACATTGAGCGTGGTAAGCGCATTGCACTGATAGAACATAGAATACATACTCGTTACGTTCGACGTATCAACATTATCGCCAAAGTCGATAGCGGTTATTGTATTTAATCCACTAAACATGTCATCGCATTCCGCATTGAACACAAACTTGGGCGCAGCAGTATGTACCTCAAGCACATTGCCATTGGCCATCATATAGGCATTGCTACTACCTATTTGGGCTGTTTTATTCACATTAGCACTATTCACTATAAACTTAATTTGGGTTAATTCTTTGCCTTGCAAGAACCCGGCTATAGCCGATTTAAAAACGCTACCCGTAGGCAAGTTGCAAGTAGGGAAAATATATTCTGCATTGCTATTTGTTAGTAAATCTGCCGTCCACGCCAATTCTGTGGATATTACACAAATCTGTGTTTTAGTTTCATTCAGCAAACCACTACCGAGACCATGAAATACATCCGATAAATCTGGACTACTTGAAAGACGGAAACTACTCAAATCGAGCGAGGTAAGCGAAGAGCATTCCTTGAACATTCTGCCCATATCCGTTACCTTCGACGTATCGAAGTTACTCAAATCGAGCGAGGTAAGTTTTGAGCATTCAGCGAACATCATATACATTCTCTTTACATTCGACGTATTGAAGTTTCTCAAATCGAGTTTAGAAAGCTTAGAACAGCCAGAAAACATAAAATTCATAGTCTCTACCTTCGATGTATTGAAGCTACTTACGTTGAGCGAGGAAAGGTTTTCACAGCCCTCAAATACTCTGTTCATATCCGTTACCTTCGACGTATTGAAGTTACTCACATTGAGCGAGGTAAGTTTATAACAATACATGAACATACAGCTCATATCCGTTACCTTCGATGTGTCAAAGTTATCGCCAAATTCGATAGTGGTAAGCAACAAGCAGGAATGAAACATACAAGACATATTCGTTACCTGCGATGTATCGATATTATTGCCAAAGTTGATTGCGGTTATACTGCTTAAATTATAAAACATAGATAAACAATTCTCATTGAACACAAAGTTGGGTGCAGCAGTATGTATCTCAAGCACATTGCCATTGGCCACCATATAGGCATTGCTACTACCTATTTGGTTTGATTTATCTGTATTAACGCTATTTGCTATAAACGTGATTTTGGTTAAATCTTTGCCTTGCAAGAAATTAGATATAGCCGCATTAAATTCTCTACCCGTAGGCAAGTTGCAAGTAGGGATAACGTATTCTGCATAATTGTCGTCAATGTTTGTATTTTCATCGTATAGTATGTCATAGCCCGCTTGTGTAACACATACCGGTATCGGATTACCTTCAAAGTTCTTGCCTAATTCGTAGAACATAGAGCTAAAAGATGTAACCTTACCAAAATCAAAGCTACTCAAATCGAGCGAAGCAAGTGAGTGGCATTCATAGAACATATAACTCATATTCGTTACATTCGCTGTATTGAAGCTACTTAAATTGAGCGAGGTAAGCGAAGAGCATTCCTTGAACATTCTGCCCATATCCGTTACCTTCGACGTATCGAAGTTACTCAAATCGAGCGAGGCAAGGGCCCTGCAAGGAGCAAACATATAGCTCATATCCTCTACCTTCGACGTATTGAAGTTACTCAAATCGAGCGAGGTAAGCGCGTTGCATACAGCGAACATATTGTTCATATTCGTTACATTCGACGTATTGAAGCTACTCAAATCGAGCGAGGTAAGCGCGCTGGAAGAGGAAAACATATGGGCCATATCCTCTACCTTCGACGTATTGAAGTTACTCAAATCGAGCGAAGTAAGTTTGGGGCATCCAGAAAACATGGCATTCATATTCGTCACATTCGACGTATTGAAGCTACTCACATTGAGCGAAGCAAGTTGGGGGTTGGGAGAAAACATAAAAGACATATCCGTTACACTCGATGTATCGAAACTACTCAAATCGAGCGAGGTAAGCACAAAGCATCCTGTAAACATAAAAGACATATTCGTCACATTCGAAGTATCAATATCATTGCCAAAGTCGATAGCGGTTATTGTCATTAAAGTAGCAAACATAGATGAACTATCCTCATTGAACACAAACTTAGGCGCAGAAGTATGTATCTCAAGCACATTGCCATTGGCCACCATATAGGCATTGCTACTACCTATAGGGTTTGAGTTATCTGTATTAACGCTATTCGCTATAAACTTGATTTGGGTTAATTCTTTGCCTTGCAAGAAATTAGATATAGCCGCATTAAATTCGCCACCCGTAGGCAAGTTGCAAGCAGCAGGCGTCAATGTAATGGGCGCAACGTAATAGGTGCCCACCTTAATGCCCTCGTCCAACTTAACGGCTTGGGTAGCGGTGTAAACCGCCCCAGTGGTAGTTGACACACTGAACACAACATTCTCATTCTTAGCCACATTGGGCAGATAGATGTATATGCCGCCTTCGGCTAAATCCATGCCTTCGGCATAGGGTATGGAAATGGTATAGGGAGCAGCACCTATTTTAATAGACGAGACTACGGCATCTTGTGGCAAGCCGCTGAAGGTAGCTTTCAGTATGGCGGTGGAGTGTGCAAACGTAAACGAATTGCTTGCCGCATGGTATGTACCCCCCATAAATGTTTTAGCGCTATTCAGTGCACCGGTTTGTTCGGACAAATCGGTGGAGTATTCTCCGGTATAAGCGGGATAGTAGGCCACGATGCCATCGGTCAGCTCGATGTTTTCAGCCACATTAGTAGCAGTGAATTGTTTGCTATTCACATCGTAGCTAAATGTTACCTCTTCATTACCAATAACGGCCGTAAAGGCATCGTTCTCGCTCCACGACAATTTCAATCCCTCAGTGCTTTCTTCAAAATCGAGGCGTGTATGGGCATCATCGCTCGGCGTATAGGCATCTACGCTTATCACTCGTTCGCCAACGGGCTTTTGCAACGGAGCTATTTGTTGCAATTCGTCGCCAGTGCATGCGGCAAGGGCTATCGCCATCCATCCGCACAACAATCGTAGTACGTTTTTCATGATAGTACTTATT
>JAGBWA010000038.1 GCA_017630035.1 Bacteroides sp. | reverse complement strand
TGGTTTCCGTCCTTCCAAACTTATCAAGCTGGACATCTTGCTGAATGGCGAGCCGGTGGATGCGCTGAGCACATTGACACATGTGGACAATGCCGAAACCTTTGGCCGACGCATGTGCGAGAAGTTGAAAGAGCTTATCCCACGCCAACAATTCGATATCGCTATCCAAGCGGCTATCGGTGCAAAAATCATTGCTCGCGAAACCGTGAAGCAGTTGCGTAAGGACGTTACCGCCAAGTGTTATGGTGGCGACGTGAGCCGTAAGCGCAAGTTGTTGGAAAAACAAAAGAAGGGTAAAAAGCGTATGAAGCAAATAGGCAACGTGGAAGTGCCGCAAAAAGCGTTCCTCGCTGTGTTGAAGTTAGACTAATTATTAGACTAAACTAAACATATTATTATCATGGAAATTCCGTTTTGGATTTTATTGCCATTTGTGGCAATGCTTCTCTGTATAGCTATAGCACCGCTTGTAGCTGAGAAGGAATGGGAAAAGAACCTTAATAAGTTCGCTGTTTCAATGGTGCTCGGTTCTGTTGTGGCTATATGGATGGTGGCAAACAACAATGCCGAGAATGAGTTTACCCACAAGTTGGTGCATCAGATGGTTTTCGACTATGTACCATTCATCTTATTGCTTACGGCATTGTTTGTGGTGACGGGAGGTATTCATGTGAAAGGTGACATTCAAGCCACCCCTAAGGTTAATACGCTTATCCTGGCCATAGGTTTTGTGTTGGCTTCGCTCATGGGAACAACCGGTGCTGCTATGTTGCTTATTCGTCCGTTGTTGGCAACCAATTCGCAACGTAAATATACTACGCATACAGTGTTGTTTTTCATTGCTTTAGTGGCTAATACAGGCGGTTTGCTAACGCCATTGGGCGACCCTCCATTGTTCTTGCTCTATCTGCGCGGTGCCGAGTTTACCTGGTTCTTGTCGTTGTTTCCAATATGGGCTTTTGTAGGCATTTCTTTGTTGGTCATCTACTTTTTGCTCGATACCTATTATTACACAAAGCGCGAGGCATTAGAACATTTGATGCACGATGCTCGCGAACAAGAGCCTATTCGCATTGAGGGTAACATTAATTTCTTGTGGTTGGCTTGTGTAGTGGCAAGTGTTATGTTTATCAATAGTGGTTATATACCGGCCATGGGCGAAGAACATGCACCTATTTATATCAAGTTGTTGCGCGAGATTGTATTGGTTGCGATTATATTCCTCTCGCTCTACACTACTAAAAAGCAAGTACGCGAGGCTAATCATTACTCTTGGGCACCCATCATCGAAGTGGCTGTGCTCTTCGTAGGCATCTTTGCTACAATGACACCGGCATTGATTTACCTCAATGCCAATGCTGCTGATTTGGGCTTGACTAAACCCTGGCAGTTCTATTATAGTGCAGGTGCACTGAGCTCGTTCCTCGACAATGCTCCAACTGCTGTAGCTTTCCACTCGGTTGCTACAGGTTTGCCTATGACTGAAGGCGTGCCGATGGTGGCCGGCGTGCAAGAGGTGCTGTTGAAGGCTATTGCTACGGCATCGGTATTCTTTGGTGCAATGACCTACATTGGTAATGGTCCTAACTTTATGGTGAAAGCCATTGCCGAAGAGAGTGGATTGCGTATGCCTTCATTCTTTGGGTATATGTTTAAATTCTCATTGGTGGTATTGCTGCCCCTTTATATCATTATACAATTGATATTCTTCTAAAAATAGGTTGTACAACATATTACGCGATTTTTCGTTGGAAAGTTTTGGGTTATATGGAAATAATTCTTAACTTTCCAACGTTTTTTATAACCAGATTTATATTTGTAACCCTAATTATTAATTTTATGAAACATTTATTTAAGCTTACCTTATGTGCTGCGATGTTTGCTATGACGGCAAATACCAGCTTTGCACAAGCCCAACAAGGCGGGTTGAAAGATGCTTATAAGGATTATTTTACCATTGGTGTGGCAGTGAACATGCGCAATGTTTCCACTCCCGAACACATTGAACTTATCAAGCAAAACTACAACAGTATTACTGCTGAAAACGACATGAAACCTCAACCAACTGAACCGGAAGAGGGCAAGTTTAATTGGGAAAATGCCGATAAGATTGCTAACTTCTGTCGTGAAAATGGTATTCCTCTTCGTGGTCATACATTAGTATGGCATAGCCAAATTGGTCGTTGGATGTTCTATGATGACAAGGGCGAATTGGTTTCTAAAGAAGTGTTGTTCAAGCGTATGAGAAACCACATCCACACTATCGTAAACCGCTACAAAGACATTATCTACTGCTGGGACGTAGTGAACGAAGCTATGATTGATGACGATAATGCAGAAAATCCATATCGTCAATCGTTGTTGTATCAAATTGCTGGCGACGAATTCATCGCAAAGGCTTTTGAATATGCTCACGAAGCTGACCCTAACGCTTTGTTGTTCTACAACGACTACAATGCAGCTAACCCAGGCAAGCGCGACCGTATCTATAATATGGTGAAAAAGATGAAGGATGCTGGTGTACCTATCCACGGTATCGGTATGCAAGGTCACTATAATATCTATGGCCCAAGCAACGAAGATATCGATGCTGCTATCAGCAAGTATAAAACACTCGTTGACCACATCCACTTCACTGAACTCGACATCCGCGTAAACGAAGAAATGGGTGGACAATTGCAATTCAGCCGCGAAGGTGTGAAGATTACAAGCAAGGTGCAACGCATGCAAGAAAAGAAGTACGATGCTTTGTTCAAGATTTTGCGTAAGCACAAAGATGTTGTCAAGAACGTTACTTTCTGGAACTTGAGCGACCGCGATTCTTGGTTGGGTGCTAACAACTATCCTCTTCCATTCGACACTGAATACAAGCCTAAGAACTTGTACAAAATCATTAAGGACTTTGCTACCATTACTGAAAATGACTTCACTCAACTTTCGGGTGACGACATCGTGACAGAAGACTTTAAGCCTGCTACTTCTACTAACCAACAAGGCAAGCAATATCCTGCAGTAAACTCTCAACGTAGAGTACGCGCACAACTTTCTGCTCCTAATGCTAAGAGCGTGAAGTTGGATATCGGTGGCAAGAAGTATGATATGGTTAAGGACGAAAAGGGTGTATGGACAGGCGAATCTGATCCTCAAGACGAAGGTTTCCACTACTATCAATTGGAAGTGGATGGTGCTTCAGTGCCCGATCCAAACAGCTTGTATTACTATGGTGCAAGCCGTTGGGGTAGCGGTATCGACATCCCTGCTCACGACCAAGATTTCTATGCTTTGAAGAACGTTCCTCACGGTGAAGTTCGCGAAGTATATTACTACTCTGAAGTGAACAAGGAAATGCGTCACTGCTTCATCTATACTCCTCCTTGCTACAACAAGAATACTAAGAAGCGTTACCCTGTTCTTTACTTGCAACATGGTGGTGGCGAAAACGAATACGGATGGCCACAACAAGGTAAGACTGCTTTGATTATGGATAACTTGATTGCTGAAGGCAAGGCTGAACCATTCATCATTGTTATGGATAACGGTACATGGGCTATGCCACAAATGCAACGCCCACAAGGTGCTCCTCAAGGTCAACGCCCACAAGGCCAATTCGGTCAAGGCCAACGTCCACAAGGTCAATTTGGTCAAGGTCAACGCCCACAAGGCCAACGTCCTCAAGGTCAATTCGGTCAAGGCCAACGCCCACAAGGCCAACGCCCTCAAGGTCAACGCCCACAAGGTCAAGGTCGTCCTCAAGGTGGTGGTTTCCAACTTCCTGCTGGATGGGCTGATGGTTTCATGAATACACTTATCAAGGATATCATCCCAATGGTAGATGCTAACTATCGTACAATTGCTGATAGCGAACACCGTGCTATGGCTGGTCTTTCTATGGGTGCTATGCAAACAAAGACTATCACTTTGGCCAATCCTAAGACTTTCTCATGGGTAGGTTTGTTCAGTGGTGGTACAATCTCTCCTGAAGAAGTTGAAGCAGCTGAAGGTTTCAAGAAGAGCAATAAGCTTGTCTTCGTTAGCTTCGGTAGCCGCGAAATTGAAAACCCACGTGGTGGACAAAATCCTGGCGAAATTGCTGAAAGCTTGAAGGAATATGGCATGAACTCACACTTCTATGTTTCTCCTGAAACTGCTCACGAATGGCAAACTTGGAGACGTAGCTTGTATCAATTTGCTCAATTGGTATTCAAGAAGAAGTAAGTTGATTCAATGATAAATAAGGAAATAGGCGGAGTGTAATCTCTGCCTATTTTTTTTGTTACATATCATATACCAATCGGAAGGTGGTGTAGATGGGTAGGTGGTCGCTATAGCCGCCTAAATACTTCATGCCATAATAGGTGCGGAAAGGCGTTTCGCCTCCATTGCGTTCGTCTTCGCTTAATAGGAAGGTGGATTTATATACATCTGCCCAAGCATTGCATGTGTAGAGTGGGGAGGTGGCTTGTAGCAGTGTGCCCGATACAATGAGGTGGTCGAGCAGTTGCCAACGGCCTTGATACTTATAGCTACCAAACGACTTTCTCTTGCTCTTGTCGGCCAACAAATGATAGAGTGTTTTCGGTTGGATAGTTGTTTTGTTGCTTAATGCTTCGGCCGCTAACACATTGGCTATAGAGGGGCTTTGGGGATAGTCGTTCAAGTCGCCCATAATCAGTACTTGTCCGCGTTGGCGAATGGATAGGATGCTATCGGCCGTTGTTTTTACTCTGTTTGCGGCACGTTTGCGGTAGGGTTCGGTTAGCTTCGTGCCTCTGGAGCGTGATGGGAAGTGGCAAACAAATACATCGAGGGTGTCGCCATTGATGAGCAATCCGCTTACGTGTAGCACATCGCGGGTGGGCGATAGTTGCTTGTCGGTAGGTTCTATGCTGAGCGATTGGCTTGCTATGGGTTTGAACAGATGGCGTTGGTAGAGCAGTGCTACATCGATGCCGCGTTCGTCTTTCGAGTTGGTCATCAGGTAGCGATAGTCGGCTTCGCGCAGAGCGGAGTACTTGGTGAGGTGGTGCATCACCGTATCGTTCTCTACTTCGCATAGGGCTACCAATGCCGGAATCTCGCCATTGCCTACGGCTATAATCACCTTGGCAAGGTTGTCCAACTTCTTGCGATACTTGCGATAATCCCAATGACGGGTAGCGGCAGGGAGGAATTCGTTATCGTTCTTTAGCGAGTCGTCTTCTGTGTCGAATAGGTTTTCAACATTGTAGCTCACGGCTTTGAAGAAGATGGTGTCCTTTGTTTGCGCTTGTAGCGAGGGCAAAAGTAAGAGCATAAAAAAAGAGGCTAAGAAAGCAGAAAGCCGGGTGTAGTTTGTTTTACACATGCCTTTTACTTTCTTAACCTCTCGGTATGCTTATTGCTTATAGCTTATTTTGAAGCTGGTGATGAGTAGCGAGCGTTCAAGCCATCTACTACTTCTTGAGTGATGTTGTATTGCTCGTCGGCATACAAAAGGTTGTCGAGGTTGGTGTTGCTGATGATGAAGCTGTAACCCTTTTCCTTGTTGTAGTCCTTCATGAACGAGTTGATAGAGTCGCGCAACAAGAGACTGTTCTTTTCTTGTTCGCTCATCAATTCTGTTTGCAACTAGTTGCTGAGTTCTTGCAAGTCTTGTTCCAACTTGGCAATGCGCTTGTATTCTTGTTCTGCTCTTTCTTGGTTAAGGTAAGCATTGTTTTGAATCTTGTTTTGGAATTCTCTTTGTTGCTTATCCAATTCCTTGGCTTTTTGGTTCAAAGTGAGGCGAACATTTTCGCTCTTCTTCACCATTGCTTCGTTCATATCGATGCAGAAGTTGTACTTAGCCAACAATGTGTCTGTGTCAATGTAAGCAATCTTCAAACCTGTTGCACCTTGTACAGGGGCATTGTTTGTAGTAGGAGCTGGTTGGCCAGCACATTGTGAGAATAAAATCATCATAGCAAATGCTGCGATGCCACTCATGAGGGAGTTAATTTTCTTCATAATCTTTTTTTGTAATGTTATGTTTTAGTTTTATTAATTATCTCGTTCTTCGTTGGCTTTTTCCAACGCTTCGATGGAGAATTTGCCTATCTTTTGTGCTTCGCGGTCTTGCGATTGAACGCATCCGATGCCTCTTTCGCGCATCGCCTTGTTTCCGCTTACGTGGCTATTGGGAAATTTTCCTCCCAACCAAACCTTTATGCCCAACAAAAGCAAGCATGCGGCCACTATCAGCAGGGTGAGCAACATTGTTTTCAGCATATACTCCTTATTTAGTGTTAAAGGTAATCTGATTTTCCCTTAAGTAAACATAAAACTTATCGTTTTGCTTTGTTACAACCGGTCTTTCTGTTACCTTTGTTACGCAAATGAGGGGTTTGTTTCATTTGCGGTTGCAAAGATAGGAGTTTGCCGTGACTAACAAACCCTTTCTACCTAAAAAAAAGAGATATAGAAACGTAATAATGACATATTTTAACCATATTTAGCAGTAACAATGGAAAAGAAAGATTTAAAACCGGCAGCACTCTTCCAATATTTCGAAGAAATCTGCCAAGTGCCACGCCCATCGAAGCGTGAAGAAAAGATTATTGCCTATTTGAAAGCTTTTGGTGAAAAGCACCAATTGGAAACAAAAATAGATGAAGCCGGCAATGTGTTGATAAAGAAACCGGCAACTAAGGGAATGGAAGACCGCAAGACCGTTGTGTTGCAATCGCACATCGACATGGTGTGTGAAAAGAACAACGATGTGGAACACGATTTCTTGACCGACCCTATTCAAACCGTTATCGATGGCGAATGGCTTCGCGCTAAAGGTACTACCTTGGGTGCTGACAATGGTATTGGTGTGGCTACACAATTGGCGGTGCTTACCGACGATACGTTGAAGCATGGCCCTATCGAATGCCTCTTTACCGTAGATGAAGAAACCGGCCTTACCGGTGCTTTTGCTTTGAAAGAGGGCTTTATCAGTGGTGACATTTTGCTGAACTTGGATTCGGAAGACGAAGGCGAACTCTTCATCGGTTGTGCCGGAGGCGTGGATTCGGTGGGCGAGTTCACCTATACCGAAGTGCCTGTTCCGGCCGATTACTTCACTTGTCGCATTACGGTGAAGGGCTTGAAGGGTGGACACTCTGGTGGCGACATTCATTTAGGTCGTGGCAATGCCAATAAGATACTAAACCGTTTCTTGATGCAAAGCTTCGAGCGTTACGACCTCTGTTTGTGCCAAATAGATGGCGGTAACTTACGCAATGCCATTGCACGCGAAGCATCGGCTTTGATAGCCATTCCTGCTGCTCACAAGCACGATATTCGTGTAGATTTGAATCTCTTTGCGGCCGATGTAGCCAACGAGTATGCCGTGGCCGACCCCGACTTGGAGTTGATTCTCGAATCGGAAGCCTACGATGGCAAGGCCATTGATAAGGATACTACCAAGCGCTTGTTGCAAACCATCTACGCTTGTCCGCATGGCGTGTTTGCCATGAGCCAAGACATGCCAGGATTGGTAGAAACATCTACCAACCTTGCTTCGGTAAAGATGCAGGCAGGCAATAAGATTGTGCTTGGCACTAGCCAACGTAGCTCTATCGAGTCGGCCAAGCAAAACATTGCCAACATGGTGCGCATCGTCTTCGAGATGGGTGGTGCAAAGGTATCGTTTGGCGATGGTTATCCAGGTTGGAAGCCTAATCCAAAGTCGGAAATCTTGGAAGTGGCCGTTGCATCGTACAAGCGTTTGTTTGGTACCGATGCCAAGGTAATGGCCATCCATGCCGGTTTGGAATGTGGTTTGTTCCTCGACAAATATCCTTCGCTCGACATGATTTCGTTTGGTCCTACCTTGCGCGATGTTCACTCGCCCGACGAACGCATGCTAATCCCTACCGTACAAAAATTCTGGGATCATTTAGTAGATATCTTGGCTAATACACCGAAGAAATAATCGCTTACTAATTTAATAGAAAGCAAAAGGCTGAACCGCGAAAAGGTTCAGCCTTTTTTGTAATGTCTCGCCATTCTCGTGGCACTTCTTCGTCGCTTCTTTGTCACTACTTCGACACCCCATTGGCATCGTTTTGCCACAGGCTTGGCACTCTCTTGCCATAGGCTTGGCAAGGTTGTGCCACCGCGATGGCAGAGTTGTGCCAAGCCTAAAAAAAAGTTTGGCACACGTGGAGTACTTCTGAAGGGGGGTAGAAGGAAAAAGGATGATTAAATGAGAAGAAATAGATTATACTGGATGCTTGCTCTTGAGAATCGTGTGTATTTGGTTGAATATTGCTTCTGCCTCTTTCGATGGCAAGCCTGCTTTTGTGGCAACGGCAATCAAATCTTCTTTTGTGGGTGTTATGCTGTCGTTGATAGAAGTTGTGTGAAATCCGTTCATACCATTGCTTGGTAGAATGTCGTATGCTGGCGCAAAGTGCCAATCTCCATCTCTATAAATGAAGGAAAAGTTTTTAGCATGATCGTCTTTGTTTCCAATCAAGTAGTTGAAAACCATCAAACGATAAATCTTCCATAGTTCAGCGATGCTATGTGTAAGTTCTGCGCATACTTGTAGAATGTGTAGGTAGTCGATACAGGGAATACGATAGTCGGCACATAACAATCCGGCAATGCTAACTACATGCAGTTTCCCACGGATAGAGCGGTCAAAGCGTTCTGCTCCAAAATATTTTCCTTCGAATAAAAGCGTTTCTGGCATTTCTATCCCACATTCCTTAGCGAGTAGTGAATATTCATATTCTTGTTTGCCGATGGACTTGGAATCGTATTTGGCACGGAATTTAACTAACCATTCTTTGTCTTGATAGCGAGTAAAAATCTTTGGGCGGGCACCTCCGGGAGAACCTCCTCGATGTTGAAACTCTTCAATACCTTCTCCGGCGTAATCTTCACTTTCAAGTATCCGTTCTGCCTCCAACGCTAATTTCTCGAAATCTGCATACGCATCTTGAGTAATCACGCTTTTGTCGGGACGAAATTCCAATGCTCCACGACCTGTTGAACCAACCAATGCCAACCGATCAAGAAGGGTTAGTAGTCGTGGATTAATGCCTTGTTGTTGTAAATATCTGTCAAGAATAAGCAATCCCCATCCGTCGGGTAGGCAGTCGTCGAATACACCAAAACCACCGCTGAAAGGGTGGGACTTTGCTATGAACACTCCGCTATGCAGAGGTAGTTCGAATGGTGAAATAGAGAATCCTGATTTTAGCCATTCTGTAGAGTACTCAAAAGCGCAAGTACCATTTTTTGTCATGGCAAGACTACCAACCAAACGATTGTGATAGAAAACTTCTATTTTGGTGATGCTATTCATTTTTCTTTCCTCTTTTGCGATTTGCTTTCTGTTCGTTCAATACATCGTCAAGTGATTGATATTGCTTTTGTGCGAAAAGATTGTCAAACTCTGATAGTGTGTTCAATGCAAAAGCAATTTGTATCAAACCTCGTAATGAAATCTCGCCGGTTTGTTCAAATCTACGATATGTGGCAAATTTTATACCGGCTCGTGTTGCCAAACCTTCTTGGGTGAGATTCAGTTCTAAACGACGGGCTT
This sequence comes from Bacteroides sp., assembly GCA_017630035.1. Classification (GTDB taxonomy): domain Bacteria; phylum Bacteroidota; class Bacteroidia; order Bacteroidales; family Bacteroidaceae; genus Bacteroides. The sequence goes on along the minus strand of JAGBWA010000038.1, from coordinate 9,428 downwards.
TAACTCTTGTTGCAAGTTGTGTGGCTACCTCGTTGGGACTGTTGCTAATAAAAGATAATATATTATTCATACTTGCCGAATATGACCTATAACAAATGCTATTTTAGTTGTTGCAAAGGTATTGAAAAATCTCCAATCAACAAAGAAAATCAACTGATAGTTTAGTTAAATCGATAATCAGTGCAGATAATAGATTGTAATATCTTAATCTATTTGATACGAAATTTTGCGATTGAAGGTTTCGCCATAGCTCTCGGTTTGGATGATGCAATCGGTAGGGATGCCGGCTTCGTCGAAGTTATAGTAAAAGGTGGTTTTCTCTTGGCTTTCTTCGTTATCTTTGGGTGCTATTTGTTGGAAATAGAGGGGATGGATGTTGCCAAGGATTTGTGCATAGAGTGCTGGTGTGTGCATGGATAGTGGATGTAGCTCGGCTAATAAAGGGTTGGGGATGGCCAAGCTATTACTTGGAACATTTGTATTGAAAGTGCCGATGAAGACTTGAAAGTATTGGTCGACCTTATGTGCAAGTTGTATCATGTCCGGATAGTACTTGATAGCGATGCGCGAATAGGCTGTTTCGAAATTATCGCTTTCAAGAAACTCTTCGATAGCCGATAGCTGGTATGCTGAGTCGTAGTAGAAGTAATATTCTCGTTTCACTTCTCCATTCGTTTCCAAAGAGCAAGTTTCGGCATATCCGTGTGGGTTCAGTGAGTAGGTAAGTGTATTGCCAAAGCTATCTGTTACGATGACTTTATCGGTAAGATAGGTTAGGGTAGTTGCTTGGCTCATCGTAACCAGCTCGACGGCGGTGAGCGATTGTTCGTAAGTGAGTTGCGTTAACAGACTATCTTGGCAACTGAACGTTTGTTTGGCGGTAACGGTTTGTGCATCGCTATCCAACTGCTCTTCTGTGCAAAGGGTGTTGTATGTCAATAACGGACGATAGATTTGAACGGGCTCTTCGGGCGTTTCGGGTATATCGTACGTGGTTTCTTCATCGCTACATGCTACGAAAAACATAGCAAGCAAGAGAAGGATATAGTGGATGCTGAAGCGATTCATTGCATGCGTATTAGTCTATCCATACCGAGCCTGCGGCACGACGTTGCAAGCTGTTTTCCAACAATTGGAAGCGACTTGACGAGCGTGTTTCGGGCGCTTCTTCCATGTTATCGCCACCAATCAAACCGAGTGTAGTGCCAAGTAGCAATTCGTTTGTATCGCCAAAGGGGAGGAAACGAGCAAGGTTGCTGCTCTCTTTCACACTAACGTCGGCTTTGAAGCCATCGCTATACTCCGATTCGTGATTGGCATTGTAAATCTTGCAAACAATGGGGCGCATTATCAGTTGCAACTCTTTGCTGCTATAGGCCAACGAACCAACGTTTTTACCCTCGGTTTTATCGCCCACCACAATTACTTCCATGTATGGACGAAGGCAGTTGATGATGATTTCGGACGAGGAAGCCGTCATGCTGGTGGTAAGCACATACAAACGCTTCAGGTTGAGGTTGCTACCTGTTTGAAGCGCCTTGCTATCAAAGGTAAGCGAGCGCTCGCGTGGTTTGTAGTTTTCGTTGTATTCAATGTATCCCATTGTGTTGTCCAATGCCGAAGTAGGTGCTAAGATGTTGCATAATAGTTGTGCACATCCCAACGAACCACCGTTGTTGTAGCGAAGGTCGAGGATAAATTCATCCACTTGTCCGCTTGCAAAGTAGTTCGATGCATCGCGCAAGGCGTTGTCGTAGTCGTGGCTATCGTCTGTAGGGCCAGAGGTGAAGTGATTGTACACCAAATAGCCTACGCGCTTATCGCCCACTTCGTAGATGTTTTTGTAGTGGACGGGATTATCTTCGACGGCTCTTGCGGCGGGTAGTGTTACTTTCTCTTCCCAAGCAACGATAGCATTCTGTTCGGCATCGTAAGTACCAGTAGTTATTTCCATCTGCTTGCTACCAAACAAGCGCGAATAGTTGTTGCGCGTAATGGCTTCACCATCCATGTCGAGAATCCAATCGCCACGTTTCAATCCCACATTATCGGCTGGCGAATCGTTTGCTACATAAAGGATAAGGGCAGCATATTTGCTACCTTCCAATTGATAGAGTGCGAAATCGAAGCCATAGCTATGCTCCGTATAGGCAATGCTACGATTGGTAGCTGTTGTGCGTAGGCTATCGATTGTAGAGTAGGGAGCACCATTCTTGCCATCCTCTTTCGAGAGAAGGCTATTGAAGAATTTGAACGGCTCGATAAAGAAATTTGCCTTGTCGTAGCTTGGCATAGCATCTTGCCAATAGTAGTGCACCTGCATGGTGTCGTATATCCAGCGGTCGGTTTTTGTCTGTTCGGCATAACCCGCCCAGCGGTCTTCACCGCATGCGCCCATCAGTATAGAGGCAAAAATTGCCCCCAGGATAACAATTAGTGTATTTCTTGCTTTCATGGGGGCAAAATTAGAAAATAGTTTTCAAGTATCTATGCTTTCGTTGCTATTTTAATAGGCATATCCCTTGAAAATGGTTGAATCGTCGATAGAAACCATTTCGCCGCTCATGCTCAATGTATTCGAATTGAAGTTGGGACTAACGGTAACGTTTGCTTCGTTGCTACCATGATAAAGCGTTACGAAAACCTCGGCCGAGATGCCTACGCCTTGAATGCCAAAGCTACAATGAATGTTTCCATCCTTGTCTGTCTCTGTTTTCATACCCGAGATGTTTCCATCTACCGTTACTCCACCAATGCCGTTAGGACCAGAGAGAGCCGTGTTGAAAGCAACTTGCACGGTACCTCTATCCTTGTTCACCATTAAGAAATTGGTGCCCGAATTTACGAAAACGGTGGCTCCGTTGCGCAGATTCAGTTGGTCGGCTTCTACTACGAATTGTTGATTTTGAAGGGATACCAACGCGTTGTGATAATCCAACTCGTTCATTAGCTTCTCTTCGGCTTTGTACTGAGCACGTTTCTCGTCTCTCAACTCTTTTCTTGTTTTGGTTGTTTCAGCGTCTTGCGCCATGCTTACACTACCCAAAGTTGCTACAAGCAACAATGCTACAAATGTGATACTTTTCTTCATAATTAAGTCTGTTAAGTTAGTTTTCTGCTATAACAACCTAATTGGAAGAAAAGTTCGCACACCTACCTTTTTGTGCGGAAAATCTTATAGCCAATGGTGGCGATGAAGATAGACATCAGCGGGCTGATGATGTTGAAGAAGCAATAGGGCAAGTAAGTAAGGGTAGAGGTGTTGAGGATAGTGGATTGTGTCATGCCGCAACTATTCCAAGGAATGAGCACTGAGGTTACGGTGACGCTATCTTCGATGGTACGACTCAGCAAGCGACTTTCATAATCGTTGTTTTCGTAGATGTTCTTGAAGATGCCACCCGTAAGCACGATGCTGATGTATTGGTCGGCAGTAGTGATGTTGAAGAACAACCCCGATGCTACGGTAGAGGATACCAGACTGATGCGTCCACTGATGAAACGGATAAACATATCGGTGATGCTCTTTAGCATGCCGGCTGCTTTCATGGCACCACCAAAGCTCATGGCGCAGATGATGAGCCAAATGGTGTTTAGCATGCCGCTCATGCCGCGTGTAGCAACGAGTTCGGTCAGTAGTTCGTTGTTGGTGCTTAGTGATGTGCTTCCAAAGAAAGACATCATCATGCCTTTGAACAAACCGCCATCGTTGGCTATCTCGTTCAGTTGAGGCGCTTGAAAGATAAGTGCAAATACGCTGGCTAATACGGCCGAAAGAAATAGGGTGATTATCGATGGTACGCGGCGAACAATCATAATGCCAGTAGCTATGGGTACGATAAATAACCATGGTGTGATGGTGAAACGCTCTTGTAATGATGCAGTTACCTCGGCTATCTGTTGCGTGTCGTTTACTTCGTTCATCAATCCTGCTATGGTGAAGATAATCAATGTGATAACGATAGACGGAATGGTGGTTATCAGCATGTATCGGATGTGTGTAAAGAGAGGCGTGTTAGTAGTAGAAGCAGCCAATATCGTGGTATCGGATAGGGGAGACATCTTGTCGCCAAAATAAGCACCCGAGATAATGGCACCGGCTATCCATCCTTCGTGAAAACCTTGTGCTTGTCCGATGCCCATTAGCGCTACGCCGATAGTGGCGATGGTAGTCCACGAGCTGCCCGTCATGATTGATACGATGGAGCAGATGATGCAAGTAGTGGCCAAGAAGAAATCGGGATGGATAATCTTCATGCCGTAGTATATCATGGTAGGCACTACACCACTCACCATCCAAGTACCACTTAGTGCGCCAATAATTAACAAGATAATTATGGCAATGGCAATCTCTTTAATGTTGTTTGTAATAGCTTCTTCGAATGCTTTCCATTTGCGACCATAGAGTGCTATTCCCATCAAGGTGCAAACGGCGGTGCCCATCAGTAGTGCCACCTGACTTCCGCCACTCAGTGCATCTGTGCCGAAGGCATTTATAATAGCTACAAGTATCCCTATCAAAAATGCGATGGGGATTAAAGATACAATTGGCGAGGGGTATTTCTGTGTTTCGTTCATACTTTTGCTTTTTGAGATGCAAAAGTAATAAAAAAGCCCCGAAAGAGCGAATCTTTCAGGGCTAACTTATTATAAGATATGTAAATGCTTACTTCTTGAAGAGCAATTGAGCCATTTGATAGAGGCTACGACGCCATGTCAAGAATTCGTGAGCAGTACCTTCCGAGATGTAAGAAACGGCATTGTGACCAGCAGCTTTCAAGTCTTCGGCAGCTTTGTTAATTCTGTCTGGACCTTCTTTGCTACCACAGCTCATGAAAATCATGTTTACTTGGTCAGCGCTCTTAATGTCTTCTGGAGCATAAGTACCACCACTCATCAAACCATACCAACCGAATGTTTCAGGACGGTTCAAAGTGATAGCCTTAGTTTCCATACCACCCATTGAAAGACCTGCCATAGCGCGGCTATCCTTCTTAGCGATAGTGCGGAAGTGTGAATCGATGTAAGGAACCAATTCGTCAACCAATACAGTTTCGAAGCCCTCTACGCTGAAGTTGCGCAAACCACCGAAACCTACTTCGTTAGTCATACCGTAAGTCATAACGATGATGAATGGTTCTACCTTACCTTCGGCAATCAAGTTGTCCATAATCAAGTTTGCATGACCTTGACGAGACCAAGCTGTTTCGTCTTCACCCCAACCGTGTTGCAAGTAGAGTACAGGATATTTCTTCTTACCCTTTTCGTAGCCAGCAGGAGTGTAAACAAATGCGCGACGCACTTGTTGTGTGCTTTCCGACCAGAAGAGAACTTGTTGTACGTTGCCGTGAGGAACGTTCTTCACTGCGTAGAAGTCTTGGTCGTGAGCAGGAATTTCAATACCGCTTTCCCAACGTACAGAACCGTAGTAGTTCTTAGCACCTGGGTCGTTTACTGTACCACCATCGATAGTCAAGTGATAGTAGTGGAAACCTTCGTCCATAGGAGCTTCAGTTGTACCAGTCCAGAAACCATCCTTACCCTTTTGAAGAACAGTACCGCCATGGCCACCCAAACCGAGGCTAACGATAACCGACTTAGCTTGTGGAGCTTCTACGCGGAAGCGTGCGAAACCTTGAGAGTTCACCATAGGATATTCTTGACCAGGTTGATTCATGCTTGAAGGAACGAAGTCTTCTTTGATAACCATGTTGTCGATAGCAGGATCGAAATCCTTAACTGCGCGATAAGCTTCTTTCTTCTTCAAGTCTTGGTCGAACAACAAAGGATAGTTGGCAGTACCCACCCATGAATCCTTGTCGCTTACGTTCCAGAAGGTAGCACAACCAATTACATCTTTGTGCTTACGCAAAATCTTGAAGAGAGAGTTGTATTGAGCAGTGTGCAAGCTCTTTACATAAGGCTTAATTTCTACACCTTGGCGGCTGAATTGCAATCCACCACCCATTTCTTCGTTGGCACGAATGTCAATTTCAGTGAAGTGAATGTGTTTTACCAATGTCTTATATTTGCTAACTGCTGCATCGATGTCTTCAGGAGTTGGACCAAATACGTTGTAGTGGCCTTGCATACCGATACCATCTACGCGTACGCCATATTCTTCCTTCATTTTCTTCACCATGTTGAAGATGCGATCGCGCTTAGCAGGATCGGCTGCGTTGTAGTCGTTGTAGAACAACAAGCAGTCTGGGCCTGCATACTTAGCAGCAAATTCGAAAGCTTTTGCAATGAATTCGTCGCCGCAAAGTTCGTACAATCTTGATTGGCGATATGGATTTGGAGCTTCCATCTTGCGAGTTTCGCGGTTGAAAGTAGGACGGTCTGGACCATCGGCCATTGCTTCGTTCACTACGTCCCAGCAGTAAATGATGTCTTTGTAGCGTTCAACAACAGTTTTGATGTGGTCTTCAAGACGAGCGTAGAATACTTCTTTTGTTACAGGTTCGCCCTTCTTGTCTACGAACATCCAGTTGGCGAATTGGCTGTGCCATACCAATGTATGACCACGAAGAGGAAGGTTGTGCTTGCGGCAGAATTCGGCAATAGCGTCAGCTTTTTCCCAGTTCCATACACCTTCTGCTGGATGGAGTTCTCCGGGTTTCATGTCGTTTTCAGCAGTGATGCTGTTGTACTCTTTCAAGATTAGTTCAATCTCTTTAGGATTTTGAATGTTGCGTTGATTTACGGCAACACCAATTTTGAAGTAATCCTTGTAGGCATCTTTCAAGCCACCTGGTGTGTCGGGTGTGCCCCATTGAGCCATTGCTACGTTTGCGCTTAGTGCTAATGCCAGTGTGCAAACTAAAGTTTTTAAGGTTCTCATTTTGGTTAGTTTTTAAATTTAAGTAAAATAATTAATTTATAATAGTTTGTTTTAATTGCACATTACTACATGTTTTAGATAATTAACCCTGCAAAAGGTTTAATGCTTTTAGCGGGTTTTTAACCTTTATTAAGTAGCTGTTGTTATTTCTTTTTCTTCGTCAAGTTGCGCGCCAGTTGTGTGGCGATGGTTTTGGCGAAATAGGTTACGGCGGTGCCCAGCACAGTGGTTAGTACACTCTTACTTTTGCCCGATTTTTTCTTCTTTTTTGCCTCTTCTTTCTCTTTTTCCTTCTCCAAACGAGCCTTTTCTTTCTCTTTTTCGGCTTTTTCTTTGGCTTCGGCGGCCTGTTTTTCGGCCTCTTCGCGTTGTTTTGCAATGATTTCGAAGGCAGATTCGCGTTCTTTTACATCCTCATATTTGCCACAAATGCGCGAATTTTGGATGATTTGCGCACGTTGTTCGTCGGTTATGGCACCGATTTGGCTTAGTGGAAAGAGGATTTTTGCGCGTTGCACCATGGCGGGCGCACCCTCTTCGTCGAGGAAGGATACAAGTGCCTCGCCCGTGCCCAGTTCAAGAATCTCGCGTTCGGTTTCGAAGGCGGGGTTTGGTCGGAAGGTTTTAGCGGCCGCTTTCACGGCAGCTTGGTCTTTGGGAGTAAAGGCACGCAAAGCGTGTTGCACGCGGTTGCCGCATTGTCCTAAGATGCTTTCGGGCAGGTCGGAAGGCGATTGTGAGATGAAGTACACACCTACGCCCTTCGAGCGAATCAGTCGCACGATTTGCTCTATCTTGTCGGTCAGTGCCTTCGATGTATCTTTGAATAGCATGTGTGCTTCGTCGAAGAAGAAAATCATCTTAGGCAGCTCCATATCGCCCACCTCGGGCATGATGTCGTATATCTCTGTGAGTAGCCACATCAAGAAGGTGGAGTAAAGCTTAGGGCGTAGCATCAGCTCGTCGGCGGCAAGGATGTTCATCACGCCACGTCCGCCTTCGGTTTGTAGCAAGTCGTAAATGTCGAATGCCGGCTCGCCAAAGAAGAGGTCGCCTCCTTGCTCGGATAGCGTGAGCAGGGCGCGTTGAATGGCGCCTACCGATGCGGCACTGATGTTTCCGTAGGTGGTGGAGTATTTAGCGGCATTCTTGGCCACATAGTCAAGCATTAGGCGCAAATCCTTCATGTCGATAAGCGGCAATTGCTCGTCCTTGGCAATGCGGAAAGTCAGCGTAAGGATGCCTGTTTGCGTCTCGTTCAGCTCCATGAGGCGTGCCAAGAGCATAGCACCCATCTTCTCTACGGTGGTGCGCATGGGGTGTCCTTGCTTGCCGTAAACGTCGTACAATCGCACGGGACATCCTTCGAACTGCAGGGTAGTGGTGTCCATTCCCCATTCGGCACAACGCTTTTCGATGAATTTGCTCAATCCGCCCGTTTGCGAAATGCCCGAAAGGTCGCCCTTCATGTCCGCCATAAAGCATGGAACGCCCGCTTGCGAGAATGTTTCGGCCAGCACTTGCAACGTAACGGTCTTACCCGTACCCGTAGCACCGGCTATCAATCCGTGACGATTGGCCATATTTCCTATAATATGAATCGGTCCGTCGGCAGAATGCGCCACATAGAGTTGTTTGTCTTTATACATATATTAGTGCTCTTTTTATTCGCGATTTTATTTCTTCGCTACAAAGTTAATGCTTTATTTCTTTTTTTTGAAATTTAGATAGAATGTTTTTGTTAGAAATATATCTGTGCGTTATTATATATGTTGAATTTGATGATGATAATAGTGCTTATTTAATTTAATTGATTATTTTTGCAAAAAAAAGATATTATTATGACAGATTTTATTTCTCCTTTTGAAAAGAGATCCTTTTGGGGATGCATACGTGCAACTTTTTCCTTTTTAGCTCAGAATAGTTTTCTGATATTGGGTTTGCTTTTACCTTTTCTTTTGATATTTTCATTCCTTGTGCTTTGGTTGGGGACGTTAGATGAAAAATTGGGACAAATAAATTATAGTACATTTTTATGGTTTATTCCATTTTCTGTTGTATCGTTGTATGTTGCTCATCAGGGTAATTTGCTTTCTGTTAAATCTAAGGAGGTCATGGCAAGTTTAGGGAGTGCCTTTTGTAAGATGTTCATTGCTTCTTTTGTGGTTTTTGTCGCTTTAGCTGGCCCGCTTTTTTTCTTGATGGTGATAAGTGGAATGTTTAAGATTAATAGTTTATATCCTATAATACTTTTTGCCTTATATTTGATAGTGCTGATTCCATATATATTTATGTATTATTGCCATTGTTGCTTTTCAAGTAAATATTCTGATTTCCTTGATTCGTTAGAGGCATCTTTTAAGTTGGTTAAGGGTCATTGGTGGATTACATTTGGTTATTTGGTCTTGGTATTTCTATTTACATCTTTATTAATAGTGCTTTTCTCGCTTCTATTGGTAATAATTTGTCCGGATCCTACATTTGTTGTTCTTGTTCTATCTCCTATCTCATTGCTAGTAGAGTTTGCCTCGTTAATTGCTGTTATATATCATTATGGCCATTTACGTGCTTTGAAACAAGAATC
>JAGBWA010000037.1 GCA_017630035.1 Bacteroides sp. | reverse complement strand
TGTCGGGGCTATCACCCCGAACAAATCCACCAATTCCATTTCTGACATCCATACATTAGGGTACAGGAGCAATTGATGAGATTAGTCAGCAGTTACGCAGAGAATTACCCGGGTTAAGAGGCTTTTCTTCACAAAATATTCGAAATATGCGTCAATTTGCAGAGTTTTGGCAAACCTATCTAAATCGCGATGAATTCTTAGGCATTAGTTTCTCACACCATATGGAGATTCTGCATAAAACAAAGAATTTTGATGAAGTATTATTTTGCATTCATGAAGCGGTAACACACCAATGGGACAAATATACGTTGAGAGAGATTCTGAAGGCGATTATAACAAGCCTATGGGAGTTGCTACCTATAAGACTATTTCAGGTATGCCGAAAGATATGCAACAAGCGTTGCCTGATATAGAGGAATTGAAAAGATTGATGAATGATGAAAATGAAGAAATTGTGTCATAATATAAAAATATGCGGTGCATTATCATGAACACACCGCATATCCAAAAATAAATACAGACTTAATCGAATTCGCTTTCTATTGCATGTAGTTTTTGTTGATTCTTAATCTCTTCGCCGCTAAGAATCACCACATTCCAACCACGAATACGCCTAAATCGTCTTTTCTCAAACCCCATCTTATTCATAGCTATCGCTATGTTTCGTGTTGCTAACGGTGTTTTGATATACCCATTTATCAGTTCTATAATGCGCGTGGCGGTGAGGAACTCGCCCGTTTCGTTGGCGTATGGCTTGCGGAAGTAGGTCAGGATAAGCTCCTCTTCAAGGTTCGGCTCTTCGAACTGGCGGTTGTGTTCGGCCAACTGGGCATTGTCTTCGTCGGTAAACCAGTAGCAGAAGCCATCGCGCCATAGGGCATACGCCTGACTGTACAGACCTGTATAGTTGAAGGGGTGCTGCATGGGCGAGTCGATGCTCTCCACCACGAACGGCAGCCAACGGCGGTTGCCGGTGGGGTCGTTCAGAAACTGCGGATTGTTGCCCGTGCCACAGAACGAGGCGATATGCGGACGGCGCTCCTTGTGACGGCCATATACAGCCCGCTCGTTCATGTAGTGTTGCGAAGTGATGGCCTTCAGTTGGTTCACTTCAGACGGGCGCATGTGGTCCAGCTCTTCAAGGGCTACGAGACCCATCTCGGTCAGTTCCAGTTTATCGTCCTTGTTCAGTCGTTGAGCGAAGTTCTTGGCACTAAAATAAGGTTGCAGTTCCGGTGGAAGAAGTAAACGCATAAAAGTGCTTTTGTAGATGCCTTGGCGACCAATGTAGGTCAGTATTTCGTGGTTCACCACATCCTCCAGCCAGGTGGGTAGCATGGCCACGAACCATTTCTTGAAGAAGCGGTTGTGCAACGACTGTTCGCAACCGCTGACGTGAACATAGTTGGCCAGTTGATCGATGTAGTCCACCCCATCCCACTGCGGCAGGTTCAGCAGGTACGACCGGAAGGGGTTGAACTGCGGATAGAAATCGCTGTTCATCACTGCCCGTAGGTCGTTGATGTTCATGCGTAGCCCCGTTTCGATGCAGAAGCGGCAGTAGAGCGAGTTGTCCATCGTGTCGGTCATCTCTGTCCACTCATCCTTTTCGGCATCATACAGCTCCTGCTTGCGGGTGATGACGTTGTGGCGGATGCGGATGTCGCGTTCCTTTAGGTAATCTTGAATTTGTTTTACAGTTGCCAAGTCGCTGCGCCGGGTGGTTTTGGGTAGTGGAAGCGTGCCGTGCTCTTCGGTTTGTGCATAACACGAGCGCACAATGCTCTCCACCTGTTCGCAGCCATAGTCGGCAAACTCGCCGGTGGCCCACTCCGCTACTTCCTCTTCTGCCACGCCGTAGCGGTTCAACAGGTAGCAGGCTTGCATGATGTACTCGTTGTGATGGCCGCTGCAATACGCAATGCCACGCTTGGCCAAATCCTTCTGCACAGCATGCACAGCATCCTGTAGCGCACACGAATGGCGTTTTTTCGGGCGGCCTACACGTTTTACCGCTTGCGCCACTGGCTCGATGGGGGTGGCATCGGGACGGAAGAAGACGTTGGGGTCGTGGGCCAATCCGCTGATGCGTGTCAGGTCCTTGCACTGAAGGTCGGCCGGTAGTCCAATCAGCTCGGAATAGTAGGCGCAAGCGGTGAGGAAGGCCGAACGGTAGTCGTCGCCCACATAGCGGAAAAAGATGCGGACTCCCAGTCCGCTAATGGTAATGTATTCCAACAGCGTATGCTCGTCGGAGCAGACTTTCTGCACAACTGTTTCCAGTTGTTCGGGTGGTATTTTGTCTATATCTACCAGTCCCAAACCGGTGCGCCCGGTAGCAAATTGTGCCCTTCGACCACCCTCGAAACGGGTGGCCACCGATACGCAATAGGTGCGATACTTCTGCTGGCTGGCATCTTTTGTCAGCCCTACTGAACGATAATAACGATGTTTCTCCGTGAGTTGGCGTAGGGATTCGTCTTCGCGAATCAGCCGCACCACCTCTTGCAGCATCACATCCTGTGGTTGCGTGCTGCGGAAGCCCTTGAACAGGCTTAAAGTTAATTTGTCCATTATGTTTATGATTAATCAATTATCTGGCAAAAATGAATTATCTTTGTCGATGAATAGGGCCAATATAGAAGGGGCTTTTTATGATGGATAAATGTTACATTTAACATTTTATAACTAAACGTAACCAAGCAAATCGACCATACAACTAAATATCATGACACATATTTATCTATTTGGCCTAATAATAGGCCGTTTTCTGAAAGAGCATAGGATTACGGTGATAATCCGTAACAATGCAGGATTTGGTAGCAAAAAAATGCGCGACATACGCAATGGTCGCATCTACGACGAAACCTACATACGCTTATGGGTGGCATTGGCGCAGGTTCTTACAACGGAGGAATTTATGCGTTACATCATGCGCATTGCACGCCTTCTGTATCGTTTTGCTGAATATCATGGCGATGAGTACCTGGAACAGGCACGAGGGCGAGCAAGAAAGAGTTAATGGTACATTATGGTACGTACAACGTATCGTTACCATTAACGTTCGGGCAAACAATTTCGGCTATAAATTGTTTACCAATAAAAACCACTAAACCAACATTAAATTATGGATAAATATACAATTGGTAATAATGCCGGTATCTTATGGAACTTGATGAACCGAGCCGGTTCGCCACAAAACTTCGAGGATTTAAGAGAAAAAACACACTTGTCGGATGCCGAACTCTATGCCGCCATCGGATGGCTGGCACGCGAAAATAAAATAGAGATTGAGGTAGAGGATGAAAGGCATACGTTTATCTTTTACCTGAATATGGGGTGTTATTATTATTAGTGATTAGCTATTAGCTACTAGTGATTAGTGTTTTTATCAAATCCATCTTAATTTTATGCCGATAAATTATGTTATATAACATATTTATTGTATCTTTGCACCCGATTTAGGTATAAATCAGGATGTTTAATTAAAAGGTAAAAAGAAATGTTGAAAGAAAAAGCAGGCGTAACTGCCGGTAAAATTTGGAATGCGTTGAACGAAACAGAGGGTCTCACTGCTAAGCAAATCAAGAAGGCTACTAAGTTGGTTGACAAGGACTTGTTCTTGGGATTGGGTTGGTTGCTTCGCGAAGATAAGGTAGCTACTTCGGAAGTGGAAGGCGAACTTTTCGTAAAGTTGGTTTAATTTCTTAGCAAGTTAAGAGAGAACATTTATCAAAATAGAAGAGAGCGTTGTACAAGGGTTTCCTTCGTGCAACGCTCTCTTTTTATACATTGGACGGGCAGACCACGCCCCTACCCGATGGTTGCTTTATACTCTGCCCAAATGCGAGCGGCTTCCTCTACCATCTTCGAGCATGGGCGCTTGGCGTAGTATTGATCGGTGCGTGCTTCGGCTTGAGGCGTTCCTTCCGGTTGTTTTAAGCCTAACAGCTCGGCACAGGTAAGCGAACCATTACGATGCTTGAACGCTTCGGCCAATTGCTGCACTAATTGATAGTTGGCCGACTTGCCTTCGCGGTCGTCACCGTGCGTAGCTCCGGTTTCCAATCCGGCCAAGATGAACATGCCACATGCGGCACCACACGTAAGGCGCATGCGGCCAATGCCACCGCCAAACGAAGCCGACATCTTCAATGCTTGCTCCTCGGTGAGCCCATACATATCGGCAAAGGCTGCTACCACCGACTGCGCACAATTATATCCTTCTTTGAACAGCGAAACTGCTCTTTCTATTCTCTCTTCCATACTACAACTTGTTAAAAGATTTCGTAAATCAAAAGCATTATATTCAGTGCCGTTACGATGGCGGCTATGGTGTAGAGCACAAACGAGCTCCAACGGCTATTGGCATACTTACCCATCACGCGTTTGGAGGAGGTGAGGCTCACTTGCAGGAATACCGTAAAGGGGAGTTGAATGCTGAGTACCATCTGCGAAATGAGCAAGCCCTTAAAGGGGTTTCCAATGCAGAATATCAGCAACAAAGCGATGCCCAACGAGAGTGCCACACCCACCTGCGAGTGGCTGTCTTTGATGTTGTACGACTCGCCAAAAATGCCCGAAAAGATGGAACCTGCAGCCATGCCACTGGTAATGGTGGACGAGATACCGGCCATGAGCAACGCCAAGGCAAACACCATGCCGGCACTATTGCCCAACAGGGGTTCGAGCAACGACTTGGCTTGTTGTAATTCTTCTACAAAAATTCCGCTCTTAAAGAAGGTGGCTGCCGCCAATAAAATCATGGCACTGTTGATGGCCCAACCCACTATCATGGAGAAGAGGGTGTCGAACAATTCATACTTCAGCACCTTGCGGATGGAGGCATCGTCTTGCTTATTATACTCGTGGCTCTGAATCACCTCGGAGTGCAAGAAGAGGTTGTGGGGCATAACAACGGCTCCCAATACGCTCATCACCACCAGCATACTACCTTCGGGCAACGAGGGTACTACCCAACTGCGCAGGGCTTGCGGCCAATCGATGTCGATTAAAAAGAGTTCGTAGATAAACGATAGGCCTATCACTGACACAAAGCCGATAATGGCGCGTTCGATGCGCTTGTAGGAGTTGGTAAACAACAGGATTAGCACCAACAGCGTAGTGAGAATGGCTCCGGCAATAATCGGTATGCCGAATATCATTTGCAAAGCAATGGCACCACCCAATATCTCGGCCAGTGAGGTGGAGATGGAGGCCAGTACTGCCGTGGCCAACACAGGGCGCGACACCCATTTGGGGGTGTATTGGGTAGCGGCTTCGGACAGGCACAAGCCGGTGACGATACCCAAGTGGGCTACGTTGTGCTGCAGGATAATCAGCATCACGGTGGATAGGGTAACTACCCACAACAGGGCGTAGCCAAACTCGGAACCGGCAGCAAAGTTGGATGCCCAGTTACCGGGGTCTATAAACCCCACCGTTACCAAGAGTCCGGGGCCTATATAGCGGAAGAAGTCCAATCCGCCCAAATGGCGCTTATGGTCTGTCCGTTTCAGGTCGTTCAATAAGTTTTTCATATGCTTAAAACAAAAATGGGCCACAAGTGTTTCGAAGAAACGACTTGCAGCCCTGCTATTATTGATTAGGGGGATTGTCAATAACCCATTTCGTGTAGCGCCTTACAGAGTTGGTCGGGACACGATGTAGAGCGCATACCACAACGCACGCCCTCCAATTTCTTGATGACTTCCTCTACCGGCATGCCCTTTACCAAGCGGCTGATGCCTTGCAGATTGCCGTTACATCCACCCCAAAAAGCGATATCCTTAATGATACCGTCTTCTACCTCAAGCTCTATATTACTGCTACACGTGCCTTTGGTGCGGTAGTTATACATATTATTCTTCTACCTCCTCTGGCTTCATGTTTGTAAATACAGTCTGCACGTCGTCGAACTCTTCCAAGCGTTCCACCATCTTGTTGATGGTTTCGCGTTGTTCGGCTGTTACATCCTTTTGGTCGTTAGGGATATAGGTAAACTCACCACCTACATCTTCGTAACCACCCTCTTCCAAATGCTTTTGGATAGCTGCATAGCTCTTAGGGTCGCCATAGATAGTGATTGTACCTTCTTCGTCGTCTTCTTCGTAGTCTTCATCTACGTCGAAATCAATCATTTCAAGGATAAACTCTTCCATGTCCATGCCGTCTTTCTTCTTGAAGGTGAACACGCACTTGTGGTCGAAGAGGAATGCCAACGAGCCTGTGGTGCCGAGGTTGCCACCAAACTTGTTGAATACCGAGCGAACATCGGCTACGGTACGGGTGGTATTGTCGGTCAATGTATCTACAAAGATAGCGATGCCGTGAGGGCCGTAGCCTTCGTAGGTCATGCTCTTGTATTCGCTTTGGTCCTTACCCATAGCGTTCTTGATGGCACGCTCGATGTTGTCCTTCGGCATGTTTTCGCGCTTACAGTTGGCGATGATAGAACGAAGTGTAGGGTTAGTGTCGGGTTCTGGTCCGCCTGCCTTAACGGCAATAGCGATTTGCTTACCAAGGCGGGTAAAGGTCTTAGCCATGTGGCCCCATCTTTTCAGTTTAGCAGCTTTTCTATATTCAAATGCTCTTCCCATGTTTGATTTATATTTTATGATTTATGATTTATTTTCCATTCTTAGCGAAGCTTCGCATCCAACTTATTTTGCAAGTTGGCAATGAGTTTTTGCATAATCTTATCGATTTGCTTGTCGTTTAGCGTAGCATTCTCGTCTTGCAACGTGAAGCTAACGGCATACGACTTCTTGCCGGCTTCGAGGTTCTTGCCTTCGTACACGTCGAACAGTTCGACCGACTTGAGCAGTTTCTTTTCGGTGTCGAAAGCAATCTTTTCGATTTCGGCAAACTGTACTTTCTTGTCGAGCAACAGGGCCAAGTCGCGCTTCACGGCAGGGAACTTGGTCAGCTCGGTGAAGTTTACCTTGCAGCTCTTGATAGCCTTCATCAGCTCTTTCCAATTGAGGTCGGCATAATATACTTCGTTGTCGATATCGAATGCTTTCTGTATCTTCTTGGTTACTACACCGAATGAAGCCAATCGCTTGCCACCACGTGTTTGTACAGAGAGGGCTGTGGCGAAGACATCGTCGGTCAATGCACCTACAACAAGGTTGCGCATAGACAAGCCTAAGCGTGCAAAGATGTTCTCAACGTATGCTTTCAATTCGTAGATGCTGCTGTTCTCGTCGGCATGTGCCCATGAATTAGAGACTTTCTTACCGGTTACCCAGAGTGCCAAGTGGTACTCTTCGCTATAGGCATTCAATGGCTTTTCGGCATCTTTCTTTTCGGCATTGTAGAAGTAGCAATTACCAAATTCGAAGAACTTCAAGTCGGCATTCTTGCGGTTGGCATTACGGTTGATGCTTTCCAAACCGCCAAAGAGCAGTGATTGACGCATAGCGTTGAGGTCGTTGCTCAAGGGGTTCATCAGCATCACCAAGTTTTGCGGTGCCATTGATTCAAGGCCATCGTAGTAGGCGGCACGTGTCAACGAGTTGTTCAGGATTTCGTTGAATCCGCAACCCACCAACTGCTCGGCAATGAGGTTTTGCAATTTGTTCGACTTGTCGTGTTCGCCTTTAACGGTAAGGCTCGACTTCAAGGTTGTGGGGATTTCCACATTATTATATCCGTAGATGCGTAGGATGTCTTCGATAACGTCGCAATCGCGTTGCACATCTACACGGTAGGGAGGCACGTCGAGGGTAAGGCCTTCGGCAGTCTCTTCCACAATATTCATTTCAAGGCTGGTAACGATGCGCTTGATGGTTTCGGCAGGTATTTCCTTACCAATCAGGCTGTTCACCTTGTTGTAGGTCAACGCTACTCGGAAATCGGCTACCGGTGCAGCGCAGATGTCCTTAATCTCGGACGAGATTGTGCCACCGGCCAACTCTTTCACCATCAAAGCGGCCAACTTCAAGCAGTAGAGGGTATTGTTAGGGTCGATGCCACGTTCGAAACGGAACGATGCATCGGTGCTCAACGCATGGCGACGAGCGGTCTTGCGTACCCATGTCGGGTGGAAGTAGGCGCTTTCGATGAATACATCGGTTGTGGCTTCGGTTGAACCTGAATCCAAACCGCCGAACACACCGGCAATGCACATGGCTTCTTCCTTGTTGCAAATCATCAAGTCACGTTCGCTCAACTTGCGTTCCACCTCGTCGAGGGTAACAAATGGTGTACCTTCGGGCATGGTCTTTACAACCACTTCCCCACCCTTAATCTTGGCGGCATCGAAGCAGTGCAATGGTTGACCAAAGGCGTGTACAATGTAGTTGGTAATATCCACTACGTTGTTGATGGGGCGAACGCCAATCAAGCGCAGCTTGTTTTGCAACCATTCGGGGCTTTCCTTTACGGTTACGCCCTTTACAGTTACACCGGCATAGCGTGGACAAGCTTCAGTGTTCTCTACCGTTACTTTGATGTCGAGGTCGTTGTTTTCTACCGCAAACGCATCTACCGATGGCTTCTTCAACGAAGTGGGCTGACCGTTTTGCACCAAGTAGGCATAGAGGTCGCGTGCCACACCGTAGTGCGAGCAAGCATCGGCACGGTTGGGGGTAATATCTACTTCGAGCACATAGTCGCTCTTGATGTTATAGTAATCCTTGGCCAAGGTACCCGGCACAGCAGTCTCAGGCAATACGATGATGCCGGCATGGTCGGTACCCAAACCGATTTCGTCTTCGGCACAAATCATACCGTTCGATTCTACACCGCGCAGCTTCGACTTCTTGATGGTGAAACATTCGTCGCCATCGTAGAGCTTAGTACCCAATGTAGCTACCACTACCTTTTGTCCGGCTGCTACGTTTGGAGCACCGCACACAATTTGTACGGGTTCGCCTTGTCCTAAGTTTACGGTAGTGACGTGCATGTGGTCCGAATTGGGGTGCGCTTCGCATGTAAGCACTTCGCCAATTACCAAACCTTCCAAGCCGCCTTTAATGGTTTGTACTTCTTCTACGCTGCCGGTTTCCAAGCCTATCGAGGTGAGCGCAGCAGCTACTTCGTCGGGCGTCAGATTGAAATCGACATACTCTTTTAGCCAATTATACGAGATATTCATATGATATAGATTTTTATTATTCAAATTTTGACTTGCAAAGGTAATAAGTTTTTTTGATTTGCATTATCTTTGTAGCCATAAAAACACATTTACACCGTATGGAATCATTCTCATTTAGCAAAACCGAAACCATCTTACTGCTTATAGCAGCACTATTTCTCATTATTCAAACTGTTTATTACCTATATATTTATAACAGAATATATTGTCGGAACAAGGCTATGGGCCAAAACGGCATACACTTTACGAAGGAGCAACCGCCTATCTCGGTTATCATCAGTGTGCGCGACGAAAGCAGGCATCTGCACGAATGCTTAACAAGCATTTTGAGCCAGGATTATCCGCAATTCGAGGTTATCGTTATCAACGACGGTGATAATGACGACAGCGAAAACATTATCTTGCCGCTGGAAAACCAATACAACAACCTGTATCATAGTTTTGTGCCCGACACATCGCGCTACCTCAGCCGAAAGAAGTTGGCGTTGACCATCGGTGTGAAGGCAGCTAAATATGATTGGATTGTGGTGACCGAACCGAACTGTATGCCGGCAAGCAACCAATGGCTGAAGACATTGGCACGCAACTTCACTTCGCGCACCGAGGTGGTGTTGGGATATAGTAATTACAAGTATGACAAGAGTTGGACAAACCGCTGCATCGGTTTCGACAACCTATTCCAATCGATGCGTTATTTAGGGTTTGCCTTGTTGGGTAAGCCATACATGGGCATCGGTCGCAACATGGCCTACCGCAAGGAGTTGTTCTACCAGCAGAAGGGGTTCTCAGCGCATCTGAATTTGCAACGGGGCGATGACGACCTTTTCATCAACCAGATAGCCAACAAAGAGAATACACGTGTGGAAACAGCACCCGAAGCCATTGTACAGACAAGCAATGTGGAGATGGCCAGGGATTGGTACACCGAGAAGATTGGTTATGCCGGCACGGCCACATTGTTGAAGGGCAGTCAGCAGTTGTTGTTGGGTGCGGAAACGGCCAGTCGTTTGTTGTTTCACGCATGTTGGGTGGCGGCAACAGTGATGGGCGCAGTGCAAGGTCATTGGTTGGTTGTTGCCGTTTCGGTGTTGTTTGGTCTCATTAAATGGGGTATGCAGGGGGCGGTTATCAACCTTACGGCCAAAGCATTGGACGAATCGCGTCGTTATTACCTCACCTTGCCTATCTTCGATTTCCTTCAGCCCCTACAATCCCTCTGTTGGAAGGTTTGCAGCCGATTCAAGAAAAGCGGACCACGGGTTTGAAAACCCGCGGCTATTCGCACTGAGTGCTTCGCGTCTTTACAGACGCCCTCGCTAATGATTCGTCTGAAAGACGGGGAATAAATCAATAGCCGCGGGCTTTTAAGCCCGTGGATAACGGCGATCACCTCCCCCCCTATAAGCGTCTGCAAAGACGCGAAAAAGGCGAAAACAACAAAAACATCCAAAGATTTGTACATTCTAATAAAATATATTACATTTGTACAAAACAAATCCAACAACATGAGCTTTACACAATCTGTATATCACATTGTTTTTTCCACCAAGAACAGGAAACCAACCATTGCAGAAAAATATGAACGCGAATTCTACAAACTAATCTACGACCTAATGATTGGTTTAGATGCGCACGTATATCGCATTGGAGGCATGCCCGACCATATACACATTCTCGTTGATATATCTGCCAAAAATTCATTGGCCGAATTTGTTAAGAAGCTCAAGCAAGAATCAAGTTTCCTTATTGCACGCAATTCTTTATTTCCCCTATGGAATGGATGGGAGGAGGGGTACGCGGCATTTACCTATTCTAATAAGGAGATACCGAATGTAATTTCATACATAAAGAACCAAAAAGAGCATCATAAAAAGGTTTCTTTCATTGATGAATATCGTAATTGGTTGGTGGAGATGGGTGTATCATCGGATGTTCCTTATTTTCCAAAATGATTTTCGTCTTTCAGACCACGGGCTTAAAAACCCGCGGCTATTCGCATTTCATGCTTCGCGTCTTTCAGACGCTATGTATATACGTACGATTCCATCTTTATCCGTAGGCTTAAAAGCCCACGGCTATTCGCACTGCGTGCTTCGCGTCTTTACAGACGCCCTTGCTAATGATTCGTCTGAAAGACGGGGAATAAATCAATAGCCGCGGGCTTTTAAGCCCGTGGTCTGCAAAGACGCGAAAAACAATAATCTACTCGTAACGCATGGAGGTGGCGGGATGGATGCGGGTGATGAGGTAAGAAGGAAGGATGAGGATTAGGACGGAGGCTAATAATGTGCCACCATTGAGCAATAGGATGTGCCAAAGGCTTAAGGAGACGGGCACACAATCCATGTAATAATTTGCCGGATCGAGCGGGAAGAGATGGAACCAATGCTGAATGGCATAGAAACCTAATCCCACCACATTGCCCCAAAACATGCCCTTGCCCACAAGGAAGACAGCGAACCAAAGGAACTGGTGGCGAATGGTGGTGTTATTGGCACCCAACGACTTCAACACACCTATCATGGAGGTGCGCTCGATAATGATAATCAGCAAGCCCGAAATCATGGTGAAACCCGAAATGCCTATCATCAGCACCAAGATGACCCAGATGTTTACATCCAACACTTCGAGCCAACCAAAGATGTGCGAATTGATCTGCTCTACGTTGCGCACACACAGGCTTTGCCCGTAACTATCCGTCACATTGTAAAAGCTATCCGACAGGATGTAGGATGCCTCACCCAACTGGTCGTAATCGTGTAGCATCACCTCAATGCCACTCACTTGCCCCTTTTCCCAGCCATTCAGGCGGTTCACCAGATGCAAATCGGTGATGAGGAATTGGCTATCGAATGCCGAGAAATTGGTTTGGTAGATGCCGGCAATGGTCAGCCTACGGGCACGGATATTCTCTTGCACAAAGTAGGTATCCATCTTGTCGCCTACGGCCAGTTGCATCTTGTCGGCAATGGTCTTGGAGATGAGCACTTGGTTGCTGCTTACCGAGTCGGTGAACTGCGGCATTTCGCCCGCCAACAGGAATGTTTTTAGGAACGACAAATCGTACTCCTGCCCCACTCCTTTCAGCACCATACCTTGAAAGGCATCATCGGTTTTAATCATGCCCACCTTTGTGGCATAGCGTTGAAGGTGTGACACTTGCGAATGTTCGCTGATACGGCTTAACAACGCATCGTCCGCCATTATCGGGAGCGATTCGAACGAGTTGGGCGAATGCAAGTTGCTTACTTGCGCATGCCCACTGAAGCCCACTATTTTGTTACGGATTTCTTGCTTGAAGCCCACAATGATTGCCACTGTGATAATCATAACAGCCAAGCCTATGGCGATGCCCGTCATCGCAATAAGCACTGCCGGCCGAGAAGCATTCTTATCTGTCTCCTCGCCCTTATACATTCTTTTGGCTAAGAAAAGCGGCAAATTCATTGATGCATAAATTAAAAATAATTTAGGCCTAAATTATAAAACAATTTATTAGAAATTCATTTATAATTTAAGCCTAACGCTATAATCAGATTGTTCGTCCGGGATATGCTTCGAGTGCCTTTTGCAGTACAAACAATGCGCGAGTCAAATCGTCTTTCTTCAGCACGTAGGCAATACGCACTTCGTTGCGGCCAGAGCCTGGTGTGGTGTAAAAGCCCGAGGCCGGTGCCATGAACACGGTTTGACCTTCGTACTCGAACTCGCTCAAACACCAAGCGCAGAACTTATCGGAATCATCCACAGGCAACTTGGCCACCGTATAAAAGGCACCCATCGGTATAGGTGAATAGACACCAGGGATGCGGTTCAAGCCATCGATTAAGCACTTGCGTCGTTCCACGTATTCGTCGTAGGTGTCGCGCAAATAGTCTTCACCGGCATCGAGCGCAGCCTCGGCAGCAATCTGTCCGATGAGTGGCGGACTGAGGCGAGCTTGACAGAACTTCATCACGGCTTCGCGAATCTCCTTGTTCTTTGTAATCAACGCACCGATGCGGATACCACACTCCGAGTAGCGCTTCGACACGGAATCAATCAGCACTACGTTGTTCTCGATGCCCTCCAAGTGGCATGCCGAGATGTAGGGCGAACCGGTGTAGATAAACTCACGATATACCTCGTCCGAGAAGAGGAAAAGGTCGTATTTCTTCACCAAATCGCGTATTTGGTTCATCTCGCGACGGGTGTAAAGATAGCCTGTTGGGTTGTTGGGATTACAGATCAAGATGGCACGTGTGCGTTCGTTGATAAGTTCTTCGAACTTCTCTACCTTTGGCAACGAGAATCCCTCTTCGATGGTGGTAGCAATGGTGCGTATCTTGGCTCCGGCAGAGATAGCAAACGCCATGTAGTTGGCATAGGCAGGTTCGGGCACAATAATCTCGTCGCCCGGATTCAAACAAGCCATGAACGAGAAGAGTACAGCCTCCGAGCCACCCGATGTGATGATGATATCGTCGGCCGTGAGCTTGATATTGAACTTGTCGTAATAGCCCACCAACTTCTCGCGATAGCTACGATAACCGGCACTGGGGCTATACTCCAAAATGCTTCTATCAATGTTTCGGATAGCATCGATAGCCACTTGCGGTGTTGGCAAGTCGGGCTGACCAATATTCAAATGAAATACATGCACGCCGCGTTGTTTAGCAGCTTCGGCCAATGGGGCCAACTTTCGAATAGGAGATGCGGGCATTTCTGTGCCGCGAATCGATATTTTAGGCATTTACTTTATTAACTATTTATTTGTAATTGTATCCTTATTTATAATGAAGTTGCAAAGATATATATTTTCTTTGATTAGCCAATCTTATATGGGAAGTTTCACTACGAAACGGGTACCTTTACCCTCTTCCGAAGTAACCGAAATGACACCATTCATACGTTCTACAAACGTGTGGCAGATACTCAATCCCAAACCGGCTCCTTGGGTAAAGCTATCTACCTTATAGAAGCGTTCGAAGATGTGTTCCAACGATTCGGCAGGCATACCCTTACCAGTATCTTCCACGAAGATTTCCACAAAGCCCGGTGTGTTTTGGGTGAAACCAATTTCGATATATCCTTGCAAGGTGAACTTCTTAGCATTGTTGATGAGGTTATTGATAACTTGCTTCAAACGAACCACATCAGTCTTGATAATCTTGCTTGTATTTTCGGGAATAGTAATACGCAATTCCACATCTTGGGGCATGCTTAAGCGCTGCGATTCGAACACTTCGCGCATAATGCCATTCAAGTCGTATTCCGAGTAGCGGAACTCCATGGTACCGGCCTCGATGCGCGACAAGTCGAGTACATCGTTCACCAACGCCAACAGCAACTGACAGTTCACACCGATGGTATCGACAAATTGTTGCACATCCTCTTTGGAGAAGGCATCGATATTCTTCAGCAAATCCGAGAAGCCCACAATGGCATTGAGCGGTGTACGAATCTCATGGCTCATGTTTGCCAAGAATGCCGACTTCAACTTATCGGCTTGCTCGGCCTTTTCGCGGGCAGCAATCAGTTCGTCTTCGGTGTCTTTATAGCGTTGAATACTTTGACACACACCAAGAATCATGTATGGTTTGTCCGATTGCAAGCCATCGAATGTAGTAGAGCGGTATTCCCACCAACGATACACGCCATCGAAGTCGCGCATGCGGAAGCTGATGCGTATATTCATTTCGTGTCCCTTCAGCAAGCGGTCGAAGCGTTTACGAATACGGGCCAAGTCTTCGGGTGCAATTAATTTTTCCCATCCATCGCGAGAGATTTCCGTACCCTTTACGTCGGTATCGAAACTTTGCAACAACCCCTTGGGGAAGCGGAACATATTTGTATCGGTTTCGTATTGCCAAGGATAGATGGCACTCTCTTCTACGGCAAGATCGAACGAGCGTTTCATCAACTCTTCGTTGCTAATGTTGCGGCAGATCAAAGCCACACCCACGATGTTATTGTCGGAAAGAATGGGAACAACTTCGCCCGAAACGGGGAAATACTTACCACCGATATTCTCCTTCATAAACGAGTTCATGGGGATGGGCACACGCTTCTGCTCTACGCAGGCGCTACATAGCAAGTCGTCCAAGATATTTTCACCTTCCTTGAAAATCTTAAAGACAGAGCCGGCAATCTTTCCCTTATACTTCTTTTCCTGATAGTTGGTAGGCAAGCCAAGCATCTTCAGCAACGAGCGGTTGATGTAACCGATGTGCAAGGCCGAGTCGTAGGTTATCAAACCATCGTGGATAGAGGAGAAGATATTGTTGAACTCATTGCGCTGTTCAACCAACTGTTGTTGAAAATCCAAGCGGTTTTGAGCCTCGATGCGACGTCTGGTTTCTTCACGATTCAAGCGATACAACCAAATGGACAAGAAGACAAGCGCCACCATAATGGTGATAACAAATACCCAAATCCACACAATGTTACGCTCCAAGAAGGTTTGGTTCAACACCTTGCTTGTTTCGGCCAATTGCGATTCCTTCACTCCGTGGATGGCGAGTTGTTGTTTGTCGTACAACATGGTGCTTTCCATGTTGATAATACCCAGTGTCTTAGGCGTTACGCCGCGGAATATCTGGCCGGCAAAGCGACCAGCTTCGGCTACTACATCGTAATACTCGGCATCGAAAACCGCCAACACGCCATTGCCCAAGGCAAGTTCTTCGCAAGCATATGTCGGTGCTTTTGAATTCTTACCAATGAATGAAAGGAAATGGGTCCATTTAGGTACGAACAATACCTTTTCCACAGCATTCTCCGGATAGCAAACACTGCGAATAATTTCGTTGGTAGCCTTTGTTTGCAAATTATGGTTCTTGAACTTATAGCCCTTGTGGCTCTTTTTGAATTGGGCAACAGCTTGTTCGAACTGCTCGCTACTCTTCACGCCCAATTGGCTACTATCCGAGATACACATAAATTGCTTTCTATCCGGGAATAAGCGAGCTGCCTCTTCCATCATCGGAAGCAAATCTATTTGCGTAGTAATACCACACACATTCTCGTTCATGGTAAGCAAATCGGTAGGAGGGAATTTAATGGCCGACACCACCACTGGCAAATGATAGCCTAAAGAGTCGCCACAATTCATCAACGTGTAGAAAGCCTCATCGCTTACGGTCACAATCAGCTCTACATTATTTTCGCGAGCACGCTGACAGATGGCACGCATGGCCTCACACTCCTCTGCAAAAACCAACGATTCGGAATTTAAGTGCTCGGTAAAGATTTTAGCACTAATGGCCAAGTCGGACAAACCACGGCGCAAGCCATCTTCCAAATGGTCGTGACCATTTGTATTTTCCGCGTAAGAATGAATGAATAGGATATTTCTATCGCTTGCTTGTGCATACGCTTGAAAATTCAGCATGCAAAGCAAACAGAGTAGTATCAGATAAAGACAATATTTCTTCATAAAACGGAGTTATGAATAGATTCTTTGAATAGGTATTTGCCGACAAATATATGAATTATATTTCGAACTAAAGAATTTTTTACTAAATCTTCTTAATATATCGTCATCTTAGCCTCAATTCATCGCCTATTTCGGGCACATATTCGCCATCTTTCCTGTTCATCTTATACAGATTTTTCAATTGGATACCGAATTTTTGCGAAATACTATGCATGGAATCGCCATCGCGAACCACATACGTTTTATAGGTTTTGTCGGCTTTTTTATTCTTCTTCTTCAAGTAAATAATATCGCCCTCTTCAAGGGTATAATCGCGGTGAAGGTCGTTGTATTGCGGCAACTTTTTCCAACTAATACCAAACTCGCCACCAAGCAATTGGAAGGTATCGCCATCGCGAGCCACTACGTATGCCAAACCATTGGCTATATAGACTTGGTGCGGATTGGCCAGCCAGGGTTTCTTCTTCAGTTCTTTCTCCCATTTACGCGCTTCGCGCTTGCTCATGCCATTGGTGTCGTACTTGTACAGTTCGTAATCTTCGATAATGGTAATCAGGCGGTTGGCATACGAAGGGTCGGTGGCATAACCGGCCTTCTTCAAGCCGCGTGCCCAGCCTTTATAGTCGGTAATCTTCAGTTCGAACAGGAAAGCATAGCGGGCACCACGCTTCAAGAATTGTGAATGGTCGTCGTACGAATCCTTCACCGAGCTATACACACGAAAGCACTCGCGCGGCGCATCGTCGTCGTGGTAAGTTTTCTTTCCGCTCCAATCGCTATGACACTTAATGCCAAAATGGTTATTGCTTTTTCTGGCCAACGAGCTACGGCCTGCCCCACTCTCCAACAAGCCTTGCGCCAGAGTGATGCTGGCCGGAATCTTATGCCGTTGCATCTGTTCCACAGCCAAGTCGGCATACTCTTTTATATAAGCTTGATATGCGCTGTTTTTTCGTTGGGCTTGTAAGGGCTGCAAAAGCCACAAAGCAAGAAATATGAGGAGGTATTGTACTTTGTTCATAGGGGCTGATTTATAATTGCCTACAAAAGTGCACAAAAGATTTGATATATCCAACCTCTTTGCTATCTTTGTTGCATCATTAATGTTTCATTGAAGGAATACCATTATGCAAAGCAAAGAGATACATATCCCCATCGGCATTTATTTAATGGATGAATTGTGTGCCAACGACCAAGAATTGATGCAAGCAGCCATCGAAGCTACCAAGCGTAGTTATGCCCCCTACTCACACTTTTCGGTAGGTGCAGCCGCGCGCTTAAAAGATGGTACCATTATCACCGGCACGAATCAAGAGAATGCCGCCTACCCTTCGGGGATATGTGCCGAACGAACCACACTATTCTATGCCAATTCGCAACATCCCGACCAAGCTGTAATAACCTTGGCCATTGCAGCACGCAACGAACGCGGCGAATTACTGGACGAGCCAATACCGCCTTGTGGTGCTTGCCGCCAAGTGATGTTTGAAACGCAAACACGCTTCGCCACCCCTATGCGCATTCTGCTATATGGCAACAAGGGTATTTACGAATTGCAGCACGTAGGCGACTTGCTTCCGCTATCGTTCTCGGCTGCTACAATGGAATAAGATAGGCTTATTTCACCGGCAATCGTTCCCAAATGAAACGGGGAATCAAGCGCCAGAAGCCAACCAATAGGCGATACTTCCAATCGATGATGGCAATGCGCTTGCCACGCTTTAGTGCCTTCACAATCTTCTTAGCGGTATATTCCGGCGTTAATTGCATGGGGTAATTACCGGCTTTCAACAGAGCTGTACGTACAAATCCCGGGCGAATATCGGTGAAGCGAATGGGCAGATGTTGCATCCGTGCCAATTGGGTAAGGCATTGAATATAGGTGTTTTGGAAAGCTTTCGTTGCCGAATAGGCCGATGCAATGCCCAATCCTCGTGTGCCAGCAATGGAGCTAATCACTGCAATGTGTCCCTTGCGCTTTGATTCTTTGAAATAATGAAACGCAGCTGTTACCATACGCATAAAGCCATCGCCATTGGTTTGCATGGTGCGCATCTCTATCGACACATCCAACATAGGATTTTGATGGCCAATGCCCGAACTATGGAAATAGAGGTCCATACCGCCCAAGCTATCAATCAATTGTTGCAATAGCGCGGGGGCTTCCTCGCTGGTTACATCAAGTTGTTGAATCATTACTTTGTCGGGTGCCATAGCCTTAAGACTTTCCAACTCGGCCGTGCGGCGACCTGCTGCGCCAATCATCCAACCATCGGCCAACAATAGCTTGGCCACTTCGCGTCCGATGCCCGATGTGGCACCTACTACAACTGCTCGTTTCATATACAATCGTTATTTTTTCACAAAAGTAGCATAAAAAAAGATGCCGAACAATATTGCCGGCATCTTTTCTCTATATCACAGGGGTTGATTTATTCTTGTGAAAGGTCAACTGCGAAGTTTCCACGCTTGCCCGATGGGAATACACCCGAAAGGAACAATACTTGATCGGGCGACTTCACTGCTGTTTCGAACACTTTCTTCAAGTCGTCTTCGCTCTTCATCATTTGTCCGTTGGCCTTCAAGATAATGAATCCACGACGGATACCTGCGTCAGACATCTTACCTTCGGTTACACCAGTTACTTGCAAACCATAGTTCAAACGGAGTTGACGCTTAGTGTCGTCCGAGATTGGTTTGAAGGCCGCGCCCAAGATTTCCATATCGGCATTCTTCACTACCTTGGTTGTACCTTGTTCGTTCTTCAACTCTACGGTAACGGTTTGTTGCTTCTTATCGCGTACAATCTTCACTTGCACTTTATCGCCTGGGCGGTATTGTTGCAATGCCTCTTGCAAGTCGGCAAAGCGGTGAATCTTCTTGTTGCCAAGACCGATGATAACGTCGTTCACTTCCAAAACGCCTTCCGATGAGCCACCTTCCAGTACTTTTTCTACAATTACACCTTCGGTTACACCCAACTCTTCGGCACGTTGTTTCATCTTGGCCGTTCTCTCTTCGTCTGCCTGCAAATCGGTAATAATCTCGTTACATTCGATATGCAACTTAGCACGTTGCACTACGCCATGTTCCTTCAAATCGGTTACCACCTTCTTCATAATAGAAGTAGGAATAGCAAAACCGTAGCCTGAGTATGCACCTGTTGGTGAATAGAGCATGGCGTTGATACCTACCAACTCGCCACGTGCATTTACCAACGCACCACCACTATTACCGCTATTGATAGCAGCATCTGTTTGGATAAACGATTGGATGGTAGCTGCTTGTCCGTTGGCTGTTTGCGAACCGATGGCACGTGCTTTGGCACTAACGATACCGGCAGTTACGGTAGAGTTCAAGTTGAAGGGGTTACCTACAGCAAGTACCCATTCGCCAATCTTCAATGCGTCCGAATCGCCTACGGGGATAGTTGGGAAGTTATTGCCTTCAATCTTCACCAAAGCCAAGTCGGTTTCTTCGTCGGTACCGATGATGCGTCCTTGCAATTCGCGGTCGTCGTTCAGCTTCACGGTAATTTCGTCGGCACCTTCCACCACGTGATTATTGGTTACGATGTAGCCATCCTTTGAGATGATAACGCCCGAGCCATAACCACGACGTTCGGGAGTTTGCACTTGGCGACGTTGTGTGCCGCCTTGTCCGCGATAGCCGAAGAAGTCGCCAAAGATGTCAGCAAATGGGTCGCGCACTTCTACCTCTTGTACTTTCGACGATTGTGTAGCACGAATATGCACTACAGCATTCACCGAACTTTCGGCTGCTGCTGTTAAATCGACCGGTTGTGCATCGGTAGCTTCGTAAGCCGCCAATCGCAAGCAATTATCGTTTTGTTCAAAAATGTCTGAAAAAGTAGTGGAAGCCTCTGTTGATGGGCGTTCCAAATCCAATACTTTGTAAGTGGTAAATCCTGCAATACCGGCACTAAACAAACCGATAGCTGCTACTCCTAAAATGTTTTTTGTTGTTTGTTTCATAACTACTCTCTTATTGTTTTAACTGTTAATATTCGGTTTTATTTTAACTTTTCGATGTTAAAAGAACAACAAAAAACAATTATTTCAAACTTTTGTCCTCTTTTTTTGTCCTCTTTTAACACAGAAGCACGATTGCTTAACAGCGCTTAACGGCAAATGGCGACTATTTTACATTTGTTTAATATAGCTGAAATGTTAAAATAGTGACTAGCGACTAGCTACTAGTGACTAGTAATTGGTAATGGGTGTGATGCCAATGCCGGGCAAATTGTTCAGCGTAATCTTTCCATTCACAACCTCCATGCCCTTGAAGCGGTCGTTCGAGATGAGCAACGCGCCATCCAAGTCGGCAAAATCGACCAAGGGGGATAACTGGGCGGCGGCAGATATGGCGCACGATGTCTCGGTCATGCAACCTATCATTACATCCATACCCAAGGCGCGTGCCGTGATGGCCATTTTATGTCCCTCGCGCATGCCGGTACACTTCATCAGTTTGATGTTGATGCCCGAGAAGACACCTTTCATCTTAATCACATCGTCCAAGCGCTGAATGGATTCATCGGCATACACCGGCAAGGGGCTATGTTGTGTTACCCACGCCAAGTCATCAATTCGTTCCTTGGGCATGGGTTGCTCCACCATTACAATGCCTTGCTCCTTTAACCAATGAATCATGTCGAGCGCATATTGTCTATCCTTCCATCCTTGATTGGCATCTACAGCAATGGGCAAGTTGGTTACCGAACGGATGGTTTCTATCATCTCCTTATCGTTGTCGCGTCCTAACTTCACCTTCAGTATATTGAACTGTTCGGCACACTCGCGTGTCTTTTGACGCACTACCTCGGGCGTGTCGATGCCGATAGTAAAGGTTGTAGAGGGTGTCTTCTCCTTGTTCAATCCCCAAATGCGATACCACGGTTGCCCCATCAGTTTACCCACTAAATCGTGCAACGCAATATCAACGGCCGCTTTTGCAGCTGCATCGCCAGGCGAAAGCGAATCGACATAATCCAAAATCTCTTCCAACTGGAAAGGGTCGTTGAATCGTGTCAAATCCATTTTCGTATTGATAAAATCCATTACGCTTTCCACTGTGCCCAGCTCCTTTTGCAAATAGGGCGGCATGGAGGCCTCTCCGTATCCCACCACACCATCGTACTCAATCTCTACTTGTACCCCTTGGGTAGTGGTGCGCGAGTTGGTGGCTACGGTAAAGACATGGCGAAGTTGCAACTCGTAAGGGAAGCAACGTACCTTCATCTTTGCGCCTAAGCCATGACTATTGATATGGAATGTTTGTGGCGATTGTTGGCACGAGGCGAGCAGGCCATTGCTTAGCACCCCTGCCCCAACGGTGGCCAAGGATAATGTTTTCAAAAATACTCTTCGGTTTTGCATAGTGCAATGTTTATGGTTGGTAATAAGGATTCTTATCGGTAGTATTCATATTTTCCACCTTATTTATATAAGGAAGAAAGCGGGTGGCAAACAATAAACGACCCAGATTAAACTCATCGAAAAGGCTGTCTTGCTTGTCGAAGCTACCTATGCGCACATCGCCTTGCGAGTGAATAAAGCGTTTGTTGCCTATATAGAAAGCTACGTGTACTACACGCTCTTTCTGTCCGTTTTCGGCTTTACGACCGAAGAAAACCAAATCGCCCGGTTGCAAATTGCTAAAGTCGGGTGCTATCTCCAAGCGTTCGCCTTCGCGTGCTTGTTGCGAGGCATCGCGGGGAATAATGATATCGTGCATCAACAACACGGCGCGTACAAATCCACTACAATCCACCCCTTTGGTAGCGGTGCCTGCCCAAAGATAGGGGATACCCATAAACTGATGTGCAGTTTGAAGAATGCTTGCGGCATCTTGCTTCAATTGCTTGCGCCACTCCTCTTCGGGCATGGCCAACGACTTGTGCAAGTAACCTTCGCGTCCATCGGGATAGCCCACACGATAAAATTTACCCTTCTTGCCCAATAGTTTCAGGCGGTTGCTTGCCACAACATCCGATACGGGTTGCGACTTCTCCGATGGGCGACTATACACCGTGCCATAATGGGCCGTTACCACCAACTTTGTTGCGCGATTCCACGCAATTAACTCGGCGCGTGTACAGCGTTGTATCCCCGCACGGTGCACCCACGACAGATAGTTATCGGGGGTTTGTATGCGATGCCATCCATCGGTTTCCAACACCTTGACGGGCATGCCCAGCAGCGCTTGCGTAATCATTTCGGAGGCAAAATCGGCTTTCTCGTGTAGGTTGGCTACAGATAAGTTCACGATGCCCCACCCTTGTTCGTTTTCTTCACCACGTGGTGACGACACATTGCCTTGCGCCAACATAGCCAATGCAGGCACACAAGCAAGCAATATAAACAATAGTCTTTTCTTCATTGTTATCCGTTTTACAAGTCACAAAGTTAGAAAATCTTTCTATATTATTCATAGAATAAGCACTTTTTTGTAACTTTGCGCGTTGAAAGCAGTTGGCCGGCTTGTCGCTGGTGTTTTAAACACGAGAGGAAAGTCCGGGCAACACAGAGCATCCTACTTCCTAACAGAAAGCCGTCCGCGAGGGCAGAGTAACGCAGAAGAAAACAACCGCCACCCCGTGTGGTAAGGGTGAGAAGGTGGGGTAAGAGCCCACCAGGCTTATGGCGACATAAGTGCTGTGCGTCTTAGGAGTTGTAAGGTCATGTAAACCGGCGCTATGAGGGTTGCTCGCCCCATGTCGGAGGGTAGACCGCTAAAGTTGTATGGTGACATGCAACGCAGATAAATGACAGGCACCTTGCCCTAGGGTAAGGCACAGAACCCGGCTTATAGGCCAACTGCTTTTTTTATTTACCATAAATGCTATAAGCTATGAAGCAAAACATTGTCAAAATCTGGAAATTCTTAACCTACGACATTTGGCGCATTACGGAAGATGAGGTAAGCAAGACTACATTCTCGCTCTACAACATCATCAAAACCATATACTTATGCATCACACGCTTTACGCAAGACCGCATCATAAACAAGGCCTCGGCCCTTACTTATAGCACACTACTGGCCATTGTTCCTATCCTGGCCATTCTGTTTGCCATTGCCCGCGGATTTGGATTCGACAACCTGATGAAGAGCCAAATCATAAACAGCTTTGGCGGCCCCTCCGAAGCAACCGAAGTTATCTTTCAATTTGTGGATTCCTACCTCTCTGAAGCCAAAAGCGGCATCTTCATTGGTGTGGGTTTAATTATGTTACTATGGAGTGTACTGAACCTTATCAACAACATGGAGATGACTTTCAACCGCATTTGGAAGGTACAGAAAGCACGAAGCGTTTTCCGCATGACTACCGACTATATGTCCATGCTACTGCTGATGCCTATCTTGATAGTAGTATCGGGTGGTTTGTCCATTTTTATGAGTACCATGCTAAAGAATGTAGAGGGATTCACCCTGTTGGCACCTATCGTGAAATTCTTGGTTCGCCTCATTCCTTTCTTACTGACCTGGTTCATGTTTACCGCCCTCTACATCTTTATGCCCAACACAAAAGTGAAGTTCAGACATGCATTGATAGCGGGTATCTTAGCAGGTTCGGCCTACCAATTCTTCCAATACATTTATATCGGCGGACAGTTGTCGGTGGCTCGTTACAATGCTATTTATGGTAGCTTTGCCGCCTTGCCTTTGTTCTTGTTGTGGGTACATATTTCGTGGACAATCTGCTTGTTTGGTGCCGAGTTTACCTATGCCAGCCAGAACCTACGCAACTTCAGTTTTGACAAGGATACGCGCAACATCAGCCGCCGTTATCACGACTTTGTAGCTATCCTCATCATGTCGCGCATAGCCAAGCGCTTTGCCAACAACGAAGCCCCCTACTCTGCCCAAGAGTTGTCGGAAGAGTGCCAAATACCCATCAGCCTCACCAATAAAGTACTATGCGAACTAAAGCATAAAAATGTAAAACTAATTCACGAAGTGAGCAGCGACGAAAAGAGCGAAGAAATCACCTATCAGCCCTCTATCGACATCAACAAGCTGAACGTGGCTATGCTGCTCGACCGCTTAGATACATGCGGCTCGGAAGACTTCAAGATAGACACTACCAATACCTATAGCGAACAATGGAATGTGCTGATGCAAGCGCGTCAAGACTACTACAACGGTTCGAGCAAGGTATTACTGAAGGATTTGTAATCAAATCACTTATACGTATTGTACGACACAACCTTTTCAAGGGGTTTGCGCGACTTTTTCCGCTTGGCCTTTGCGGGGTAGCCAATGGTGATATCGAGCAACAAGCGCTTGCCGGCAGGAATGCCCACAAGTTGCTTGATGGCCTTCTCGTCGAACCAACCAAGGATGCACGAGCCAAGTCCTAACGACTCGGCGGCAAGGGTAATATGAGCAGTGGCAATGCCAATATCCACCAATGGGAAATATTTATCCTTAATTTTGGCTCCAAGATACGAGGTGATGTTCATCGACTCTTCCACCACAAGAATATGCACAGGAGCATTCTTGGCAAACTTGTTCATGCCCAATCCTGCGGTGGCTTTGCCTACTTTGACCGATAGCTCGGGGTCGGTCACCACAACAAATTTCCACGGCTGGGCGTTGCAAGCCGATGGTGCCAAGCGAGCGGCTTCGAGAATCTGAGCCAACTTCTCTGGCTCAACGGGGCGCGTCATATCGTAGGCTCGGTCGCTTTGACGAGCGGCTACCAACTGCAAGAAATCGTTCATCATTGGTATTGGCTAATGCGACTGATGTACTTTCCGATAATATCGAACTCAATGTTCACCACGCTGCCCACTTGGAAGTTGTGGAAGTTGGTGTGTTCGAATGTATAAGGAATGATAGCCACTTGGAAAGTGTCGTCGGTGGGGTTGCACACAGTGAGGCTTACGCCGTTCACAGTTACCGAACCTTTATCCACAGTGATGTATCCACGACGAGCCATCTCCTTGTCGAAGGCGTATTGGAAGGTGAAGTAGTAGCTTCCGTCGGCATCTTCTACAGCAATGCATGTAGCTGTCTGATCCACGTGTCCTTGCACAATGTGTCCATCGAGTCGGCCATTCATCATCATGCTACGTTCTACGTTCACTTCGTCGCCCACCTTCAGCAAACCGAGGTTAGAGCGTTCCAGCGTTTCCTTCATGGCAGTTACGGTGTAAGTACCGTTTTCTATCTTTACTACGGTGAGGCACACGCCATTGTGCGCCACGCTTTGGTCTATCTTTAGTTCATCGACAAACGAGCACTTCAGCGTGAAGTGTACATTCTCTTGTTCCTTTTCCAAGGCCACCAAAGTGGCACATTCTTCTACTATTCCAGAAAACATAATCTATTCTTTTTTATTTTGGTGCGAAGATAGTGAAAGCCTATCGAAATGCCAAATCTATAGGCTCGAACTTAACAAAAATAAAAAAGGGTGCTTTTCACAAAGCGCCCTTCTCGGTCTTCAATAGGTATTAGTTTTTAAGGTAAAAAGATTGTTTTCAGGATAACGGGCGCAAATATAGAGCCTTTTTGAGATACCAACCAAATAAAAAAACATGTCATATAACATATTTTTAGAATCATTATATAATATCTACTAATTTATGCAAAATACCATCTACCAAAGCATGTAACAGCGAAAAGGAGGAAAAAACAGCTCAATATCGGGGGCGCACATTATTATATAATTGGAATGTTTTTTCTATTAGAAAAAATAGTATTATTTTTGCGCATTGAAATTTTAATAGCTGATTCTATATGACAGAACTGAAAACCGAAGAAACAAACGAAAAGAAGAGTTTGAACTTCATTGAACAAATAGTAGAGAACGACTTGAAAGAGGGTAAGAATGGAAGTCGCGTACAAACACGCTTCCCGCCCGAACCTAACGGATATTTGCACATTGGACACGCCAAAGCCATCTGCATGGACTTCGGCATGGCTGCCAAGCATGGCGGTGTGTGCAACCTGCGCTTCGACGATACCAACCCTACCAAAGAGGATGTAGAGTATGTAGAAGCCATTAAAGAAGACATTCAATGGTTGGGATACCAATGGGGCAACGAATACTATGCTTCGGACTATTTCCAACAATTGTGGGACTTTGCCATCGACTTGATTAAGGAAGGTAAAGCTTACATCGACGAACAAACAAGCGAACAGATTGCTGCACAAAAGGGTACTCCTACC
The DNA here is from genome assembly GCA_017630035.1 of Bacteroides sp. Lineage (GTDB taxonomy): Bacteria > Bacteroidota > Bacteroidia > Bacteroidales > Bacteroidaceae > Bacteroides. The sequence continues at coordinate 506 of JAGBWA010000037.1, read as the reverse complement.
CAACCCGGTACAGAAAGCCCTTACCGCAATCGCCCCATCGAAGAGAGCTTGGAGTTGTTCCAAAAGATGAATACAGGCGAGATTGAAGAGGGCGCTATGGTGTTGCGTGCCAAGATTGACATGGCCAACCCCAACATGCACTTCCGCGACCCAATCATCTACCGCGTAGTGAAGCATCCACACCACCGCACCGGAACTACTTGGAAAGCCTATCCAATGTATGACTTTGCACACGGACAAAGCGACTATTTCGAAGGTGTGACCCACTCGCTCTGTACATTGGAGTTTGTGGTACACCGCCCACTATACGACCTCTTCATCGACTGGTTGAAGAAGGGCGAAGACCTTAACGATAACCGTCCACGCCAATACGAGTTCAACAAACTGAACTTGAGCTACACCTTGATGAGCAAGCGCAACTTGCTGACATTGGTGAAAGAGGGATTGGTGAACGGATGGGACGACCCTCGTATGCCGACTATCTGCGGTTTCCGCCGTCGTGGTTA
>JAGBWA010000007.1 GCA_017630035.1 Bacteroides sp. | reverse complement strand
GCTTCATTGAAGCGCCTTTCTTATTTAGATACGTTCGAGAACGGTTTTTATCAACGTTTCTATGCTATTCTTATAGGTAGTGTTAGCTTCGCCAGCATAGCGATTGGCTACTACCATACAGACGGTGGTGGCACGATGGCCCAACAAACAACTTAATCCTGCTACAGCCGAACTTTCCATTTCAAAGTTAGTAATGCGAAGACTGTTAAATGCAAACTGCTCAATCTTTTGGTTTTGTTGTGGGTCGGCCAATGGAATGCGTAATTCACGGCCTTGTGGCCCGTAGAAACCACCAGCTGCAATGGTTATGCCTCGCACCATGTCGCTACCGGCAATGCGGTCGGCCAATTCTTGATGGGCATTGATGACGTAAGGATGGGCAATGCATTGATTGCCTGTCCAACCCATGTGACGAATGAAAGCAGCTTCCAAGTCGAGGTCGCACACTTCGTTGCGACCGGCATAGAAATTGAGCAATCCGTCGAAACCGATGCTTTTCTCCGAACAGATAAAAGTTCCTAATGGAGTAAAAGGCTGTAGGCCTCCACAAGTACCTATACGAACAATCTCCAACGAACGAAGTTGCGGCTTCACGGTGCGTGTAGCAAAGTCTATGTTGCTCAAAGCATCAAGCTCGTTCAGCACAATATCAATATTATCGCATCCGATACCGGTTGACACAACGCTGATGCGTTTCCCATTGTAAGTTCCTGTAATGGTGCGGAATTCGCGATTCTCTACCTTACATTCTGTTTCATCAAAGTACGAGGCTACTAAATCTACACGGCCCGGATCGCCTACAAGGATTACTTTGTCGGCCAATTGTTCGGGCGCTAAATGTAGATGGAATATAGTGCCATCTTCGTTGATAATCAATTCGGAAGGAGGAAATAACTTGCTCATATAGCCTTGTTTTAAGTAATTATTTACTTAGCGGTTGAGAGTTGTTGCTGCTTGGCTTAGCAATATTTTCGCGCATAGAAGTATCGGCTTCGATGTTCTTCATGCGATAGTAATCCATAATGCCTAAGTTGCCGTTACGGAAGGCTTCGGCCATTGCTTTAGGCACTTCGGCTTCGGCTTCGATTACCTTGGCGCGTGCTTCTTGTGCTTTGGCTTTCATTTCTTGTTCGCTTGCTACGGCCATGGCACGACGTTCTTCGGCTTTAGCTTGTGCAATGTTCTTATCGGCATTGGCTTGGTCTATTTGCAATGCAGCACCAATGTTCTTACCTATGTCGATATCGGCGATATCAATCGAGAGAATTTCGAATGCTGTGCCGGCATCAAGACCTTTGCGAAGCACCAACTTAGAGATTGAGTCGGGGTTTTCGAGTACCGACTTGTGGTTTTCGCTCGAACCGATAGAAGATACAATACCTTCGCCTACACGAGCCAAGATGGTGTCTTCACCAGCACCACCCACCAATTGACGGATGTTAGCGCGAACAGTTACACGTGCTTTGGCTATCAACTGGATACCGTCCTTTGCAACGGCTGTTACGGGTGGGGTATCGATTACTTTAGGATTTACAGACATTTGTACGGCTTCGAACACGTCACGACCAGCAAGGTCGATAGCTGTTGCCATTTGGAAAGGTAGTTCGATGTTGGCCTTCGATGCCGAAACCAATGCATGTACTACTTTCTCTACGTGTCCACCAGCCAGGTAGTGGGCTTCCAATTCATCACGAGTAATGGTGCTCAAGCCTGCCTTGTGAGCTTCGATCATAGCAGGTACAATGATGTAGGGTGGCACATTACGGATGCGCATCAAGAAGAGTTGGATTAACGAAATGTTTACTCCCGATACTTTGGCCGATAGCCACAAGAAGAAGGGAACATAGTGGAAAAAAATCACCACAAATACAATACCCACCGCTACAAGGCCGAAGGTAAATAACATTGAAGAGTCTTCCATAAAATTCATTGTTTTAATATATTAGATTTAAATTATTCGCATTTTTCTACTAAGATGATACCATCTACTATACGAGCCACCTTAATGGGCGTTTTGGCATCAATGAACTCGGCCGTCGACTTCACTTCTATGATGTGTCCGGCAAAGTCGGCATAACCAATTAAGGCCAATCGGGTAGTGGAAATACCGGTATCACCCACTTGTATGTATTCGTCGTCCGAACGCTTCACGGTAGATGTGATGTTCTCTTTCAAAGAGAGGTTGTCCAACGTTTTGCTTCGCATGAACCAAACTAATGCACCGATAAACGATGCAACCGAAACGAGTAGGGTGATGCAACCGATGGTTGTGCCAAATACGCTGAAAGCATGGTAATTGGCATAGATAATGCAGCAACCCGATAGGATGCCTGCAATGCTAATGCCTGGCACAATGAACAACTCGGCCAAGAATAGTAATATGGCTACTACTACCAATACGATTAATAGAATGATGTCCATAGTTATTTGTTTTTATCAATATATAAATTCAATTTCAAGTCTTCTTGTTTGTTTGGCGGCATTATCTACGCGCTCTTTCAGCTGTAGAATGTAGTTTTCCAAATCCAAGATGGTTGGTGTCAACTGGTCTTTAGTGGTTTGGTTGCCTTCGCCATATTGTGTACGTAGTTGCTCCAATTGCTCTTCCATACGTAGGTAGTCCAGTTCCAATTGGCAATATTCGCGGAATGTTCGCTTGGCATCTTCCGATTGGAAGTCGTTGGCATGGTGATAAGTCAGTTGGTCGTTGATAATGAAGAGAAAATCGGGTTCTTTTTTCTCGTTCTTATCTTTGTCAACCACTTTGATGGCTTGCAAACGGAGTTTGGCTTTCTCTACTACGTCATTATCTGTCCACGATTCGGCAATGGGAGTCAGACGGGCCAAGTTGCGCAATTTTTGTGCATCAACATTATCATAATCGTACACCTCTTTCACGGCATTAGGTATGAAGATGTACACGCAAACTTTGCCTTCGGGTTGATAGCGGTCGGAAGCAAACCAACCTAAGTTATTGTATTCGTCCAATACATACATATAGTCGTTGTAGGGCGAATTGAACGGCATGCCAATGTTGTTTGGGGTGAGGTAATTGCCGTTCGATGAATTGTAGCGCGTTACAAAAATGTCGTATCCACCCATTGAATTCTCCCCATCCGATGCATAATAAATAGTCATACCATCGGTCAAAACGTAGGGATAGTTTACGTGGGTGCTGTTGTTTACCGTATTGCTAAGTCGCGTGCCGGCACTCCAGTCATCGAGGTGCTTGTCGCTATAAAAAATAGCAGTTGTACTATCTTCTTGCAATTCGCTATAGTAAATACGGTTGCCCAATTCTGTTTGATAAACAATGCCTTCGTTGTTGGTCGTCTTTCCGAAGTAGTTGTTGTACATGTACAAGCTACCCGATTCGGCACTGATGTGATAGGCCTCCAAGAAGTTGGCTTTATCCACTACGATGCTATCTATTACACAAATCTTTTCCACACCCTTCAGCATACGCAAGTCATTGCGACTCTTTTCGAGCAATTGTTCTGCCTCTTCGGTGGAGCGTTTGCGTTTCTCCAGTTCGCTGATGTATTCTTCGAAGGTTTCTACCGCTTCTTCGAAACGATAGGTGGCGGCATAAGCTTTGCCTAACCATAATTGTCCGCTGGTAGTGCGTCGTTTCACAGCAGTTTCCAAGTAGCTTACGGCTGCTTCCGCTTCACCGGTCTGGAGCAAGCATACACCATAATATAGGTTGTAGCTACCGTTCGATGGCTGACTTTTTACGAATTTCTTGAAAGCAGGTTTTGCCTTTTCGTATTCGCCCTTTTCATATAAAGCCTTAGCTTGTGCCAATGTTTGTGCCGATGCCGGTACACCCAAAACACAGAGCAACAAGATAAGTAGGTATTTCTTCATTTTTGTAAAATATAGTTCGTAATCTCCTACAAAATTACAAATATTGTTGATAATAGCGGCCTGTTTGTGAATCTATTTTTGTTAATTCTTCTATAATTCGTACTTTTCCGTTACTTTTGCGCCAATTTTTAAGGCGAAACAATGGCAAAAGAGAACGATAAGCTAATGAAACGTATCGAACGCTGCTTCAGTAGGGGAGTAGTCGATTACGGATTGATAGCCGATGACGACCGCATCTTGGTTGGTTTGTCGGGTGGAAAAGATTCGTTGGCGTTGCTCGAATTGCTTGCCAAGCGTGCCAAGGTTTACAAACCGCGCTTCACGGTAATTGCGGCTCATGTAGTGATGAGGAATATTCCTTATCAAACGGATGTGGAGTATCTTCGCTCGTTTACGCAATCGTTGGGCGTTGAGTTTGTTCTCTACGAAACCGAGTTCGATGCTTCGACCGATACACGCAAATCGCCTTGCTTCCTCTGTTCGTGGAATCGACGTAAAGCCTTGTTTACCATTGCCAAAGAGCATCAATGCAACAAGATCGCTTTGGGGCATCACATGGACGATATTTTGGAAACATTGCTGATGAATATCACCTTCCAAGGAGCCTTCAGTTCAATGCCGCCTAAGTTGGTGATGCGTAAGTTCGATATGACCATTATTCGCCCCATGTGTTTGGTACACGAAGCCGATTTGAAACAGTTGGCCGTTGAGCATGCCTATAAAGAGCAACTGAAACGATGCCCCTACGAGCACGAGTCGCATCGCACCTCCATGCATGGCATATTGCAACAATTGGAAGCGATGAATCCTGAGGCGCGTTATAGCTTGTGGGGAAGCATGAGCAATATCCAAGACGAACTCTTGCCGCAGAAAAATAAAAAATAACAGATAATAGAAATGAAAGCATTTTACACCATCCTCTTGTTGGTTATCTCCAACATCTTTATGACTTTTGCTTGGTATGGCCATTTGAAACTAAGCGATATGAAAATCAGCACTAACTGGCCGCTGTATGTCATCATCCTCTTTTCATGGAGTATCGCTTTGTTCGAGTATGCTTGTCAAGTGCCAGCCAACCGCATCGGTTTTACCGGCAATGGAGGCCCATTTACGCTGATACAGCTCAAGGTGATACAAGAAGTGATTACGTTGGTTGTCTTTACGGTATTTACCACCGTACTCTTCAAAGGCGAGTCATTGCATTGGAATCACTTTGCCGCTTTCGGTTGCTTGATTCTTGCCGTCTATTTCGTGTTTATGAAATAAGACACTCTCTGCAGAATTTGACTCCCGACTATCAAGATTGCGCTTTGATAAAACAGATGTACCTTCATCGCTTTGCGAAGGTAGCTTCGTTGGCTCATGAAGCTACCTTTGTGGGCTTGTGAAGGTAGCTTCGTGAAAAGGTGAATCAAAAGCCGCTGGTTTGGCAAGTTTGCAGGTTGCCTTCTTCGTTGGAAAAGATGAAGAAGGCTTCGATGGCTGGATTGCTTTCCGCCATCTCCAACGCTTTCTCTACACCCATTACCATGAAGGCGGTGGCGTAGGCATCGGCCGTCATGCAATCGTTGGCAACAACGGTGGCCGATAACAAACTGTGTTGTACGGGATAGCCTGTAGAGGGGTCGATGGTATGGGCGTATTTCTTACCGTTATTGTAATAGAAATTGCGGTAGTTGCCCGATGTGGCGATTGCGGCATCGGTTATCTCGACAATTCTTTCCAACTCTTGATTGGTGGCAAGCGAATCATCAACCGGCTTGTTGATGCCTATGCGCCACTTCTTTTCTTTGGGGTTCTTTCCGTGAACAACCACTTCGCCACCGATATCTACCATCATGTTCTTCACACCCTTGCTCTTCAGTAGATTGGCTATAACATCCACGGCATATCCTTTGGCTATGGCGCTACAATTCAGCATCATGCGCTCGTCTTGCTTCACCACTTCTCCTTGCTCGTTCATGCTTACCTTTTCGTAGCCGATTAGTTGCAAAAGGCTATCTACCATTATTGAATCGGGGAAGCTGCCTTGCTTGAAACCAAATCCCCATGCGTTTACCAAGGGTGCTACGGTGATGTCGAATGCGCCACCAGTTGCTTCGGAAACCTCTAAGCTCTTGCGAAAGACGGTAGCAAATAGTTCGTCGGCAATGACACGCTCGTTTCTGTTGATGCGGCTGATAGTGGCCGTGTCGTTGAAAGGGGATAGCGAGCCATCAAACACTTTCAGCATAGAGTCGATGGATGACTTTAAGTCTGTTTTGCTTTGGTAGGTCACGCTATACATTGTACCAAAGATAAGGCCTGATGCTTTTTGATAAGGTGCCGGTGCGTTGTGACGAGCAAGTATGGCAATAGTGGCCAGCGTAAAGATGGCCAACCACGCAAAGTTACGTCGATGTTTCTTTTCCATTATTGAAAAAATAGGTGTTCGATTAATATTTTTATGCCGATGGCTACCAATACAATACCGCCCAATCGTTCGGCTTTCAGCTTGCGGGCAATGCCATTGCCAAAGCCAATGCCAATAAGCAATCCGACAATCGACATGATGAACGACACCAAACCGATGATGCCGATGGGCGAGATGATGGTAGAGACGTGGTCGTATCCTAAGAAAGCAAAGGTGGCCCCAATCACCAATGCGTCGATACTGGTGGCCACGGCTAATCCTAATATCACTTTAATGCAAGTGGGGTCGAAGTTATGCTTATCCTCTTCTTCCTTGAACGATTCTACAATCATTTGCCCACCCAGAAAGGTCAAGATGCCAAAGGCTATCCAATGGTCGATTTGCTCAATCAAGTGGCTGAAGCTATTGGTTACAATCCATCCAACCAACGGCATAAGTGCTTGGAACAAACCGAAACAGAATGCCATGAGCAGCATGGGCTTCAGCTTGACTTGCTTCAGTATGATGCCGCTTGCAATGGATACGGCAAAGCAATCCATAGCCAAACTGAGCGCTACCAACCATACTTCTATTGTACTCATAGGTTATTTCTTGAAGGTTACGGGTAGTTGATAACTGATGGTATAGGTAATGCCTAACGTGCTACTTCCAAACTTTCCGAAGCCGGGTACATACCAGGGATTGCCGTAGGTGTCGGTCGATGCCGATAGCTTGGAACGGTAGCGAACAGACCATCCCATGTAGAAACGCTTATATACCTTTGTGCGAATGCCGATAGAGAGCTCTAACCACATCATCGAACCCTTCATGCCGGGGTGATTGTAGGCCGGGTGTGCTTCGTCCCATACAACATCTTCCAAATTGGGATTACCAAACGAGCCGCCATAGATGGGGTCGTTCAAGGCTGGTGTCATAACATCGTACTTAAAGCTGCTTGCTCCCAAACGTGCACCCACTAAAAGCATGTGTCCATGCGCTTTTTTGTAGAGTGTGTTGTAATCCATACCGATGCGGAAGTAAGGAGCATTGGTTTTGTAGTGTATGCCAAAGTCATTCCATGTGTCGGTGTTGCCATAGCCCACTTCTACGGTGGGGAAGTAACGATGCTTCAAGTCTAAGCATGCTGTAATCTCGTTGCTCATAAAGTCGCTTCCCAACATTTTTGCTCCAGGCCCCCAAATGTCAACTCCTACAAACAAGCCATTCCAAAGCGGATAGATTATTTCTGGTTCGCTTTTCTCTTCCTTCTGGCTTTGTTTTTGCGTAGGCCTTTGTGTTGCTTGGCTAGGACGCTGAGCATACACGTTGGTAGATAACAGCAATAAGGCTATCAGACTAATAGAAAAGTTTAAGATTCTCTGTGCCATAGATGTTAGCCTCTTTGTTTGCAATATAGATTGAGTCGAGTTGATGACGTGTATAGCTTACGCTTTTGATGGATTGCTTCATCTGATATCCGCAATCCATGGAAAGGAAGTAGGGCGTGTTGTAATGGCGCACTACAATGGTGTCGCTTGGCTCGAGTTGATAGTGGAAAACCAATACGGTTGAGTCGGCCGAAAAGCGTAAGGGAAGTGACAATTTGCTGACATTGCTCTCTTTGTTGATAATCACCGAGTCGGTGCCAAAGGCCGTAACGGTGAGTGTGGTGAGTGCAATGCTGTTTTTCTCGTTTGTCTCTTCGTCTATTTGGAATAGGTTGCATTGCATCATGGCGCGTGCGTTCATCGAGCAATCTTCCTCTACGTCACAAGCATAGGGCATGCTCAGTGTGCCGATGGCAATGGCTACTATCCCGATTGATTTAAGTATTCTCTTCATCACTTATAGTTTGTTGTCAGATAATTTTTTCAATTTGATATTTGTTGCGTTCAACTGAGTTTCTTGAAATCATTTCTCCCAAGAAACCGGCAACAAAGAGCTGTGTACCGATAATCATCATGGTGAGTGATAGGTAGAAATAGGGCGAATCGGTAACAAGGCGATAGGGCATGCCGCTATACATGTGGTATAGTTTTGTTGCTCCCACCACGATAACGGCTATGAAACCTAAGATGAACATCAGTGTGCCAAGTAGGCCAAAGAAGTGCATAGGCTTCACTCCGAATCTATTCAAGAACCAAAGTGAAATAAGGTCGAGATAGCCATTTACAAATCTGTCGAGGCCAAATTTGGTCTTACCATATTTCCGTGCTTGGTGTTGCACCACCTTTTCGCCAATCTTATCGTATCCGGCATTCTTTACCAAATAGGGGATGTAGCGATGCATTTCGCCATACACTTCGATGCTTTTCACCACCTCGTTCTTGTATGCTTTCAATCCGCAATTAAAGTCGTGTAGGTTCTTGATACCTGTTACCTTGCGTGCGGTGGCATTAAACAGCTTCGTAGGAATGGTTTTCGATAGGGGATCGTAGCGTTTCTTTTTCCAACCCGATACCATGTCGTAGCCCTCTTCCTTAATCATAGCATATAATTCAGGAATTTCGTCGGGACTATCTTGCAAATCGGCATCCATTGTGATAACAACATCGCCTTTCGCTATCTCAAATCCGCAAAACAATGCAGGTGATTTGCCATAGTTTCTTCTGAACTTAATGCCTTTCACGTTTTCGGGATGCTTATTGCGCAACATCTCTATCTGTTTCCATGAACTATCGGTACTTCCATCGCTAACGAAGATAACTTCGTATGAAAAACCGTTTTCGTTCATGACCTTGTTTATCCATGCACACAATTCGGGGATGGATTCTTCTTCATTATATAAAGGTACTACAATCGATATATCCATGAGTATATGCTATTGTTTTTTCTCAATTATTCGTTTGTTGAGGCGCTTTTTTAGTGACAAATAGTGCCGTTGGGATAGCTATCAGTATCGCCATGAATGCGTTTTGCGAAAGCAATTGCATGGTGATGTCGATTGCATTCAACGATTTCAGATTGGCAAGCGACTCTTTCAGTAGCTTCACCATCTCTTCTATGTCGGGAAGGCCGGATTGCTCGATGGAAACAATTTGTGCTTCGCAATGGTTCAAGATAAATCCATTGTCTATATAAGCAAAATAGATGTAATGTGCCAATGCCGTCAGCAACGAAGCAAACAAGTACATCATCCAAGTAAACACAAATGCCTGTCCAAACCCGATGCCACCACCACAATACCTATCGCGATATACACGCGCATAGTGGAAACCCAATACCGGAACAGCAATGGTGAGCATGAGGAACACGAACGATAAGAATGGTGTAGTCATGCCCAAAGGGAATAGTCCGAACTTCAGTATCCAGAATATACCCATATAAGTGCCAAAGTTCATGGCTTGGCTTTGCATATTATTATTTTCTTGTGCCATAATTCAATTATTCGGTGCAAAGATAGAGATTAGAAATGTAAATCTATGTTTTTTTGAAAAAAAACGCATATTTGCTTGCTAATTCAAAAATAATAGCTACCTTTGCACCCGCAAACAAGCTGATACGGGTAAGTCCTATACGGCCAGCTCCCTTCGAATCCTCCAGGGCTTGACCGCAGCAAAGGTAGTTGGTTGTAGCGGCGCGATATAGTTAGCTTGCCCACCCGCCTCTTTAGCTCAGTTGGCCAGAGCACGTGATTTGTAATCTCGGGGTCGTTGGTTCGAATCCGACAAGAGGCTCAAAAAGCAGGAAGAAATTCCTGCTTTTTTAATTTACCCTTAAGGGAAAATTTATTTTGATAGTATGGAAAATAAAAAAGGCTTCCTGCGGGAAGCCTTTTTCGTTTAGAAATAGTTGCAATTGTTTTGTGATTGTTCTATGCTGAGTTTATACAATTCCTTGAGCCATCATAGCGTTAGCCACCTTCATGAAGCCTGCAATGTTAGCACCCTTCACGTAGTTTACATAACCATCGGGTTCTGTACCATACTTCACGCAATTTTCGTGGATATTTTCCATGATGTAGTGCAATTTAGCATCCACTTCTTCGGCACTCCAAGAGATACGTTCAGAGTTTTGAGTCATTTCAAGACCAGATACTGATACACCACCGGCATTAGCAGCCTTACCTGGAGCGTAAAGAATCTTAGCGTCTTGGAATACCTTGATAGCTTCTGGAGTAGAAGGCATGTTTGCACCTTCGCTAACGGCCATTACACCGTTGGCAATCAATTGACGAGCGTGGTCGCCGTTCAATTCGTTTTGTGTAGCCGAAGGCAATGCGATGTCGGCCTTTTCGCCCCAAGGCTTAGCACCAGCTACATATTTTGCTGTTGGATATACATCGACATATTCGCGGATGCGACCACGATAGAGGTTCTTCAATTCCATGATGTAGTCGAGCTTTTCGCGATCGATACCATCTGGATCGAAGATATAACCATCAGAGTCTGACATGGTCAATACCTTACCACCCAATTGGAGTACCTTTTCTGCGGTATATTGTGCTACGTTACCAGCACCAGAGATAAGAACTGTCTTACCCTTAAGGTCAGTACCTTTAGTCTTAAGCATTTCCATCAAGAAGTAAACGTTACCATAACCGGTTGCTTCAGGACGAATCAATGAACCACCGAAGTCGCGACCCTTACCAGTGAATGTACCAGTAAATTCGTGAGCTAACTTCTTGTACATACCGAACATGAAACCTACTTCGCGGCCACCTACACCAATGTCACCAGCAGGTACGTCAGTGTCAGGACCAATGTGGCGCCACAATTCGAGCATGAATGCTTGGCAGAAACGCATAACTTCTGCACTGCTCTTACCGCGAGGTGAGAAGTCTGAACCACCTTTACCACCACCCATAGGAAGGGTAGTAAGTGAGTTCTTGAATGTTTGCTCGAAAGCCAAGAACTTAAGGATACCCAGGTTTACAGAAGCATGGAAGCGAATACCACCTTTGTAGGGGCCAATAGCGTTGTTGTGTTGTACGCGGTAACCCATATTTGTACGTACATTGCCATTGTCGTCCATCCAAGTAACACGGAATTGATATACGCGATCGGGAATGCAAAGGCGTTCAATCAAATTGGCTTTGTCGAATTCGGGGTGCTTGTTGTACTCCTCTTCGATGGTGCCCAATACCTCTTCTACGGCTTGGTGATACTCGGGTTCGTTAGGGAATCTTCTCTTCAAGTCTTCTAATACCTGTGCTGCGTTCATAATTTTTCTGTTTTAATTATACGATTTGTTTGTTTTTACTCTATTTTTCTATACAATTAACACCTTTCGTATTAATTTGGTTGCAAAATTACATATCATTTTTGAATTGGCAAACATTTTATAAAGAAATTATGGGTAAAAACAGAAAAAAGTTTGTTTTTACCCATAATTTTGAATAAAAAGATATTATTTATTCCTTTTTTAGTGACCGATAGACAGGTAAAAGGATAAATGCGCTTGCTAAAAGTAACGTAACGATAGTTGGCCCATCAATGCGTTCGGCCATGGTAAGTACCAAGTAGCAAAGAGCCGCCCAAAGCAAAATGATGCATATAATTTGTGTCTTTGAAAGTTTGCGTTTCATACCTTATATATATGTTTGATTGATGCAAATGTACACATATTATTTATAATAGAGAAGCTTTTAGTGGCCAACCTTCTGTTTTTTGTTATTCAATGCAATTCTTTTTCTTCTCCACGATGGCATCAATAACGGCTACAGCTGTAATGTTCACGATGTCGCGTACCGAACTTTCAAAGTCGGTGAAGTGGATAGGCTTGTTCAATCCCATTTGGATAGGGCCAATGAATTGTGCATCGGCATCCATGAATTGCAATAGCTTGTATGCCGAGTTGGCCGAGCTGAGGTTTGGGAAGATAAGCGTATTAACATCTTTGCCTTTCAAACGATTGAACGGATACTTTGCATCGCGCATTTCGCGGTTCATGGCAAAGTTTACTTGCATTTCTCCATCAATCAACCAATCAGGATATTGCTCTTGAAGTTGTGCTACAGCTTCATGTACTTGAATAGGACTTCCTTCGTTGTCGGCGCCAAAGTTCGAGTAGCTCAACATAGCCATTACCGGTGTGTGGTTGAAGAAACGCACGGTCTTTTCCGACAGGCGAGCAATATCTGTCAGTGTGTCGGTATCGGGGTGGCGGTTGATAAGTGTATCGGCCAAGAAGTATGTACCCTTCTTCGAGTTCAAGATGTGCATTGTGCCGAAGTGCTTGTATCCAGGTTGTATGCCGATAACCTCCTTGGCCACCTTAATGGTGTTACTATATTTGGTATATAAACCAGTAATGAATGCATCGGCTTCGCCGGTTTCTACCATCATCATACCGAAGTAGTTGCGTTCGAACATCTTGTCGTTTGCCTCTTCGTAGGTTGCACCTTCGCGTGCGCGCTTTTCAGCTAAGATGCGAGCGTAGCGTTCGCGTCGGGGCGCTTCGTTTGGATGACGAAGGTTGACGATTTCAATGCCTTCCAAGCTTAAATCAAGTTCTTTGGCTAATTTAGCAATGGCTTCATCGTTACCCAACACAATGGGATGACAGATGCCTTCTGCTTTTGCTTCGACAGCTGCTTTCAGCATATTTGGGTGAATACCTTCGGCAAATACTACACGTTGTGGATTACGACGGGCAGTTTCGCGAAGTTGGCGAGTCAGTTTGCTTTCTTGTCCCATCAACTCCAATAAGTGTTGGCGATAAGCTTCCCAGTCGGTGATAGGCTTACGAGCTACACCGCTTTCCATTGCAGCACGGGCCACGGCCATTGATACCTCCGTAATCAAACGTGGGTCAACAGGCTTTGGAATAAAGTAATCGGGGCCAAAGGTGAAGTTGTTTACATGATATGTCTCGTTCACTACATCGGGCACTGGTTGTTTAGCCAATGCAGCAATTGCACGAACAGCACCCAATTTCATCTCTTCGTTGATCGCGGTAGCAGCTACATCGAGTGCACCACGGAAGATGTAAGGGAATCCGATTACATTGTTTATTTGGTTAGGATAGTCGCTTCGTCCGGTGGACATCAATACGTCGGGACGTGCAGCCATCGCATCTTCGTACGAAATTTCGGGAACGGGATTTGCTAATGCGAACACAATTGGATGGTCGGCCATAGAGCGTACCATATCTTGTGTCAGCACGTTGCCTTTCGATAATCCTAAGAATACATCGGCACCACGAACGGCTTCTTCCAATGTGTGAATGTCGCGACGGTCGGTAGCAAAGTAACGCTTAGTTTCGTCCAACTTTTCACGGTCGCTGGTGATAACGCCCTTCGAGTCGAGCATGATGATGTTTTCGTGCGTTGCACCCAATGCTTCGTACAACTTAGTGCACGAAATAGCTGCGGCACCGGCACCATTCACAACAATCTTGACCTCTTCAATTTTCTTTCCTGCCACTTCCAATGCATTTAGCAAGCCGGCAGCCGAGATAATGGCTGTTCCGTGTTGGTCGTCGTGCATCACGGGGATGTCGAGTTCAGCTTTCAACCTGCGCTCAATTTCGAAACATTCGGGAGCCTTGATATCTTCCAAGTTGATACCACCGAATGTGGGTGCAATAGCTTTTACGGCTTCGATAAACTTCTCAGGGTCTTTTTCGTTCACTTCAATGTCGAACACATCGATGCCGCCATAGATTTTGAACAACAATCCTTTTCCTTCCATAACAGGCTTACCAGCCATAGCACCAATATCGCCAAGTCCCAATACGGCAGTACCGTTCGAGATTACGGCCACCAAATTACCTTTGGCTGTATATTTATACGCATCGTTCGGGTTCTTTTGAATTTCCAAGCAAGGCTCTGCCACTCCTGGAGAGTAGGCAAGCGATAAATCGGTTTGTGTACTGTAAGGCTTGGTGGGAACAACTTCAATCTTTCCGGGTTTGCCTTGTGCGTGATATTGCAAGGCTGCTTCTTTGGTTATCTTTACCATAATATAATAATGAGTTAGTTTACGTCTTTGTTGCTTTTGGGCTGCAAAGGTAAGCATAAAACTGATAAGTTGTACAAAATGTTTCTGTTTTTGTGCAAATATTTTTAGTTTTTCATATAAATTAGCCTTTAAATGCTGCGTTTTGTTATGAAACAGCTAATATTGCTAACAAGATGATAATATTGAAAAGGAAATACTACGCTAATTGAAAGCGGATAGATGCAATGATAAATATTCAATACATATAAAACTACCCGTAAGTAGCGTGTGCTTACTTACGGGTAGTAAACGATGAGTATGTTTATTCGTCTTATGCGTTCAATGCTTGTTCGATATCAGCAATGATGTCATCAGCATTCTCGATACCTACAGAGAAGCGGATTAGGTCGGGACGTACGCCAGCTTCGATGAGTTGTTCGTCGCTAAGTTGGCGATGAGTGTGGCTGGCAGGGTGAAGCACACAAGTGCGAGCATCGGCTACGTGGGTAACGATAGCAGCCAACTTCAATGAATCCATGAACTTGATGCTCTCTTCACGTCCACCTTTCAAACCAAACGAGATAACACCGCACGAACCATTAGGCATGTACTTTTGTGCTAAATCGTAATATTTGTTGCCAGGCAAGCTGCAATAGTTTACCCAAGCTACCTTTTCGTTCTTTTCAAGGTATTGAGCCACCTTCATGGCATTGTTGCAATGTTGTGGCATGCGCAAGTGAAGGGTTTCCAAACCAAGATTTAATAAGAATGCATTTTGTGGGCTTTGAATACTACCCAAGTCGCGCATCAATTGGGCTGTAGCCTTAGTGATGAAGGCCAATTTGCCAAATGCCTTGGTGTAGGTGAGGCCGTGGTAAGATTCGTCAGGGGTACAGAGGCCGGGGAATTTCTCGGCATGTGCATCCCAATCGAAGTTGCCACTATCAACGATACAACCGCCTACGCTGGTGGCATGGCCATCCATGTATTTTGTGGTAGAGTGGATAACTATATCAGCACCCCATTCGAATGGACGGCAATTGATTGGAGTAGGGAAGGTGTTATCTACAATCAAGGGAACACCATGTTCGTGGGCCACCTTAGCAAACTTTTCAATGTCGAGCACTTCG
>JAGBWA010000036.1 GCA_017630035.1 Bacteroides sp. | reverse complement strand
CACGCTATCTGAATATTCTTCTAACGGATTCACTACGTTCGAGGATTAATGAAATTCGTATCGAGGGGCATACCGATAATGTTCCTTTTCCTACGTTTGATCCCGACCCTTATCTGGCCAATATCAAACTTTCGCAAATGCGTGCATTAAATGTGTTGCGCTACATTAAGAGTATGCCTTCTTACCAAAGATACACCGAAGCGCAAAAACAAATGTTGGAGTTTTGGTTTACGGCGAATGGTTTGTCGTATGGTAAGGCGTTGGATAAGGATGGTGAATATATATTCAAATCCAAAAAGGCGAGAGACCAAGCCAAGTCGCGACGTGTGGAGTTCCGAATAGTTACAAGTGGCGATGAATTGTTGGAAAACTTTGTGAATAAAAACAATGAATAGCATGGAAGAGGAACCAATATATGATTTTAATCGCTTGAAACGCTTTCTTGAATCGAGAGGTATGCATGTGGGCAAGGCCGAGGCTTATCGCCCAATCGAAAACGTGGATGTTGACATCAACGATTTACGAAACAACATTGAGTTTACCAATGAAGGCATTTTCTTAAAGACTCCCGAAGGGGATAAACAACAGATATTCTTGTATAAGCGTAAGTATCATTTAACTAAATACAGATATAAGTATAAAACTGAAAATGAAAATTATCCACGTTTTCATATATGTAGATGTAAAGTTATCGACGATTATATAAATGCCGGAACATTTGAAATTGAATATCGTAGGGCAAATTCTGAACCTGTTAATGTAATAGATATGGACAATGCATACAGAGAGAGAACTATATCGGGTATGCTTTTGTGTCAATATTGTATGAAGACTTTAAATAATTATACCAGGAGAACTTCATCCGACTTCGTAAAGATATTGCAAGAAGCCAAAAAAGAGGAGACAACTGATGTAGATATGTTTGGCTATACGTGGGATTGGGATACTATAAGCGAAGCCTATCGAGAAAAGAAAAACTATATATGCGAAAAGTGCAAAATAGAAGTAGAGCCCTTGGATCGCTTCTACATACATGTTCATCATAAAGATAAGGATAAAACAAATAACAATGAAAGCAATTTAAGATGCTTGTGTATCCGTTGCCACTCGCGCGTGGATGCAACCCATCGTAAGAATTTTAGCAAGGGTGGATTAAAAGAGTTATTAGACGAGTTTAATTATATATATCCCGAAGAGGAATAATAGGCCGTAATATGCCACCGCAATAGGCGGTTCTTACTTAATTATATGCCTCAATATGCCATTCCGCATATTGGGGCTTTTCTTTTTTCTGCACCCTACGAAATCCCTCCATCTTTGCGTCACAATCGAACGATAAACGCATCGGTTGTGAAATAAATCTATTATTCATATTTAAAATTTAAACGAGATGAAGAAAATTCTAAAAGTAGTGAGTCAAGGCGAGGCCTATGACGTGACAAAGAAAGATGGGGGTACGATTAAGAAATGTACCTTGGTATTGCAAGAGGTGGGTGGACAATATGAGAACACCTTCGCGGTGAATCTTCTGGGCAACCTTGCCGGATGTAAGTTCTACAAGGACGAGTTGGTGTATGCGGTGCTCTATTTCACGGTGCATGAGTATAATGGGAATATGTATCAAGAGATTTCGGCAAGAGACGTGATTAAGCTAAATAAGTGATTAGCTACTAGCTACTAGTGACTAGAAGAGACGCCCCAATGCGACGTCTCTACAGAAAAACAAACTATTTTTTAACCCGAGTAATGGTTCTTTGGGTGGGCGAGTCTTCGAAGTGAAAAGCGCGCAATCCTCACACAAACGCCAAACTCAAAATCATTATTCGAAGTATGACAATTACATTGCAAATTTCTGATGCGGTTTACGCATCATTGTTGAGCGGAAATGCTCGTATTCAAGGTAGTATCGGTTTGGTTAGTCCAACTGAGGGTAATTTTAATGCGCATCGCAGAGTGCGCGAAAGACCAGGTACAAAGTATATTAAGTTGCCACACGGACGGGTGAGCGTGAACACGGAAGATGTGCGTCTGACGCTCCGTGTAGGGTTGATGGAGGCGAATATTGTTCCGTCGCAAGCCATTGTGGATGAGAGTTGTCAAGCCGGGGATTTTGTTGATTTAGTTTTAGATGGAGAATAAGGTATGAAGTTTGGTATTGGAAATAACGTAAAGAGTCGGGTGGTGCGTACATGCACCCCCGAACTCTTCCACCAAGCGGTGGATTCGAGAAAAGTAGCACAAGTTTGTGCAGATATAGTAGATGCACGCGAGATGTATCTGCGTGGCGAGCTAACGAAAGAGGAGTTCGAAACCAAGAAGGCGGAGCTGAAGAAACGCCTACCCATCCTTACGCCACACGCCACGTTCAGGAACGAGCGACGACTGAACGCGGAGGCGATACCCAGCGGCATGTCCATGTACGATTTGGATCATATCCCCAATCCGCAGGAGCGTTGGGCGGAGATAGCACCGCGCAAAGAGGAACTGGGCATTGTGTTGGCACACATCACGCCCAGCACCGAGGGATTGCGCCTGTTCTTCGTGATGCCGCAAGGCATGTCGCTTGGCGAGGCGCAAGCATGGATGGCGAAGCAGTTGGGAGACACCACCTACGATGTGTGTGTAAAGGATTATGCGCGTTCGTCGTTCCTGGTGCCACGGGAGTATGTGTTGTTTGTGAATGAGGAAAGGTTGTTTGGTAAATGTGAACCGCAACAAGTAGGGACGCAGCATGATGCGTCCGGAGAACCGCAATGTGTTGATAATCATACGGACGCGTCATGCCGCGTCCCTACATTTCCAACGACTTACAAGGGTGTAGCGTATTCGGAAATTCTTGCGGCAATAGCCGAAGAGCTTGGTGGCGAACCCGAAGAAGGAGAACGCAACGCCAAGGTGCTACGCATGGCCAGCTCGCTACGCCACATCTGCGACAACAACGCCGAGTGGTTGATGGAAATCATCCCCACCTACGGCTTGCCCGAAGAGGAGTGGAAGAAGACTATCGCAAATGCGTGCAAAGATGGGTTGAAGTATGGAACGACGAAAGTGCTGCAAAACGCTTTCGCTAAATTAAAAATAGGGACAAACGCCCTCGCCCCACAAGGGGGCACTCCCTCTAACTTAGAGGGAGAAAATGAGATACCGCCAAAGATGCCTACAAAGCTTCCATCATTAATTAAGCTGCTCACAAAGAACGTGCCCGACGATATGAAAGCAGCCGTGGCGCACGCCATCTTCCCCGCGCTGGGCGCTCACTTGAACGGTGTCCGCTTCCGCTACGTGGACAATGTGGAGCACGAAGCCACCTTTATGTGTGTGCTCCTGGCGAAGCAGAGTAGCGGAAAGAGTGCTGTAAACAAACCAATTGAGTACATTCTGGCAGACATTCGCGAGCGCGATGCGTACAACCGCGAACGCGAACAGGCATGGAAAGATTCGCTAAATTCGAAAGGTTCCAACAAGGAAAAGCCAAAGCGACCGGACGATTTGTGCATACAAATTCTTTCTGCAGACATGACTAACGCTGCTTTTGTGCAACGATTGGCGGATGCAAAGGGCAAGTTTCTCTACACGCAGATGGACGAAATTGAGTTGCTGGACCAACTAAAAACAACCGGAAAGGGAAACAATGTGAGTCAGATTATTCGCTTGGCATTCGATTGCGGATTGTACGGACAAGAGCGCGTTGGTTCGCAATCGGTCACCGCACAAGTGCGCTTGCGATGGAATTGGAACGCCAGTAGCACCATCCAAAATGGACGCGAGTTCTTCCGCAAGTCGCTCACAAATGGTACACTGAGTCGCATTAACTTCTGCACCATTTCGCCCAACGTAAACGACGAAATACCCGTTTACGGTACGTACGACGAGGATTTTGCTGCTCAGTTGAAACCCTACATCGACCGCCTAAACGTAGCCACTGGCTTGGTGGAGTGTGACAAAGCGGTGAACTTGGCAAAGCTTTTGGCGAAGAAAAATGCTGAAACAGCAGCACTGAGCGATGATGAAGCGTTCGAGGTGTTATCCCGAAGAGCCAACGTCATAGCCTACTTGAAAGCGATGACCTTGTTTATTGCAGAAGGTAAGTGGACAAAAGAGATTGAGGCGTTCATCCGCTGGAGCGAAGAGTATGACCTTTGGTGCAAGATGCACTTCTTTGGCGAGGAGCTGAATGCAAAAATCAATCAGGAGTACATCAGCGTGCATCGCGGTCCACGAAACTTGTTGGAGCAACTTCCCGATACTTTTACCAAAAAGCAAGCGGAAGAAGTGATCAAGCAAAACGGAAAGAAATCTACGCCATCACACATATTATCAATGTGGAAGAACAGAAAGTATATCTATCTGAATGACGAAGGTTTGTATGTAAAACAGAAAAAATAGTTCACAGTTATCTCAGTTCACAGTTATTTTTATGCGTGGTTTACGAAACAACAACCCTCTGAATATACGCAACGGCTATAGTCGTTGGGAGGGAAAAGCAAACAAGCAAACCGACCCCGAGTTTGTATGCTTCATAAACAAAGCCATGGGCTACCGAGCAGCGTGGAAACTATTCTATAGCTACATGCTCCGCTTTCGCAACAATGGGCAGCAGTTTTGCCTGAACAACATCATTGCGCGATGGGCGCCACCCACCGAGAACAACACCTCGGAGTATGTGCGTAGCGTTATCCGCCTAACGGGTTACAATATCTGCGGACAGCAAAACCTCCCTGCGCCCGACACGAAAGAGGGGCGCCGCGTGCTGACCGAAATCATCGCCGCCATGACTTGCGTGGAGAATGGCATCACGATGGACAAAGTGCCTCGCGACGACATAGATAAAGGTTGGTTGCTGGCGTTTTATTAGGATGATACCATAAAAGAAAACGGCCGTTAGCAGAAACTGACGACCGTTTTTTTTGTTGGAGTACTAGGATTCGAACCTAGAATGACAGGACCAGAATCTGTAGTGTTACCATTACACCATACTCCAATCGCTATTGTGCGACAAAGATACGAAGTTTTTATGAATGGTGCGCCTGATGGCAAAAAAAAATAAAAAAATGAAAGACTTTTTCGGTTTTATGTGTTTAGATAGAATAAATCGGTGTATATTTGCAAATTGTATTATATAATAATGTAGAATGAACGAAACAAAAGTATTAGTAGAACAGATAGTAGAAGGTATTCAAAATAGAAAGGGAGAGCGAATTGTTATTGCCGACTTGACCGAGATTGGCGATACTATTTGCAAGTATTTTGTGATTTGTCAAGGTAATTCGCCTACGCAGATTGCCGCCATTGTGGACGAGGTGCGCGAGGTGACGCGCGAACAACTGGGCGTGAAACCCATTGCAGTGGATGGCTTGCGAAACGCCGAATGGGTGGCGATGGACTATGCCGACGTGCTGGTGCATGTCTTCTTGCCGGAAGTGAGAGCGTTCTACGACTTGGAACACTTGTGGGCGGATGCAAAATTGGAAGAAATAGCTGAAAACTAAACAACTTACCGAAATGGAAACAAATAATAATCAAGGAAATAAAGACCCCAAAAAGCTACGACCACGCTTCAACTTAAGCTGGCTGTATTGGGGCATCGGATTGACGTTGCTGACGCTGTGGTTTGCCAACGAAAGTGGTATGGGTGGCAGCACGAAAAAGGTGTCGTACGACGAATTTCAAAAGTATGTGCGTAGCGGATACATCGAACAGGTGGTGGGCTACGACGACAACTCGGTAGAGGCAACCGTGAAACGCGAAAGTGTGGCGCAGGTATTTGGCGCAGACTCTACGCGTGTGGGACAGTCGCCTATGATTTTTACCGAAGCGCCTTCGCGCGAAAGCTTGGGCGACTTCTTGGAAAAGGAGAAGGAGGCAAATGCCTACGATGGTACCATAGAATATGAAAAGAAGGGCAACTGGTTCTCCATGTTCTTGTGGCAGGTGTTGCCGTTTATCTTTATCATCGGCTTCTTTATGTTCATCTCGCGCCGCATGAGCGGTGGCGCAGGTGGCGGCATCTTCAATGTGGGCAAGTCGAAAGCGCAACTCTTCGATAAGGATGGTAGCCATGCGCGTGTCACCTTTAAGGATGTAGCCGGATTGGCGGGCGCCAAGCAAGAGGTGGAAGAGATTGTAGAGTTCTTGAAGCATCCGGGACGATACACCGAGCTGGGTGGTAAGATTCCTAAGGGCGCATTGCTTGTAGGCCCTCCGGGAACCGGTAAGACATTGCTTGCCAAGGCGGTAGCGGGCGAAGCTGACGTGCCGTTCTTCTCGCTGGCGGGTAGCGACTTCGTGGAGATGTTCGTAGGCGTGGGTGCATCGCGTGTGCGCGACCTCTTCCGCCAAGCTAAGGAGAAGGCGCCTTGCATTGTGTTTATCGACGAGATTGATGCCGTGGGTCGTGCACGCTCCAAGGCGGCTGCGATGGGTGGCAACGACGAACGCGAAAGCACGTTGAACCAATTGCTCACCGAGATGGATGGTTTCGGCTCGAACAGCGGTATCATTATATTGGCGGCGACCAACCGCGTGGATGTGCTGGACAAGGCGCTGCTGCGTGCCGGACGTTTCGACCGTCAGATTCATGTGGATTTGCCCGACTTGAACGAACGCAAAGAGGTGTTCGGGGTGCATCTGCGTCCAATCAAGATTGACGAGACGGTGGATGTGGATTTGCTTGCACGCCAAACACCGGGTTTCTCGGGCGCAGATATTGCCAACGTATGTAACGAGGCGGCGTTGATTGCTGCACGTCATGGCAAGAAGTTTGTGGGTAAGCAAGACTTCTTGAACGCGGTGGACCGTATCGTGGGTGGCTTGGAGAAGAAGACAAAGATTACAACCGAAGCGGAAAGACGCTCGATTGCTATTCACGAAGCGGGACATGCCAGCATATCGTGGTTGCTGGAGCATGCCAATCCGCTGATTAAGGTGACCATCGTGCCGCGCGGTCGTGCGCTGGGCGCTGCCTGGTACCTACCGGAAGAGCGACAAATCACCACCAAAGAGCAGATGCTGGACGAGATGTGTGCTACCTTGGGCGGACGTGCTGCCGAAGACCTCTTCTTGGGACGCATCTCTACCGGTGCCATGAACGACTTGGAGCGCGTAACCAAGCAGGCATTTGGCATGGTGGCCTACCTCGGCATGAGCGAGGCGCTGCCCAACTTGTGCTACTACGACAACAACGAATATTCCTATCGCAGTCCCTATAGCGAAAAGACTGCCGAGCTAATCGACTCGGAAGTGAAGCGCATCGTGAACGAGCAATACGAACGTGCAAAGAAGATTTTGCTGGAGAATAGCGCGGGACACAACAAACTATCTAATCTCTTGATTGAGAAGGAGGTTATCTTTGCCGAAGATGTGGAAAATATCTTTGGTAAGCGTCCTTGGGCGTCGCGCTCGGAAGAGATTATGAAGGCGAAGCAACAATCGGCAGAGCTGAAGCAGTTGGAACAAAAAGAGGAACAACTGGCCGAAGAAGCTGAAAGAGAGGTGAGAGAACACGCTGAGGATAATGAAGAATCAAAATAATAGACTATGAAGAATTTCTTTGTAAGAGCCATTACCGGCATCTTGTTTGTAGCAGTGTTGGTGGGAGCAATTCTGTATGCACCACTATCGTTTAGCTTGTTGTTTACGCTGATAGCAGCGCTTACGGTACACGAGTTTGCCACCTTGGCAAATGGCTATGCCGGTGTAACCATAAACCGCACCATCTCGTCATTGGCTGGTGCATATTTGGTGTTGGCTTTTACAAGCTATTGCACCTCGGCAGCAAGCTCGGTGGTGTTCTTGCCATACGTGTTGATTTGGCTCTACCTGATTATAGCCGAACTTTACTTAAAACGCGAAAATCCGTTGGGTAATTGGGCGTTTACCGCCTTGAGTCAGCTCTACGTGGCGTTGCCTTTCGCTTTGCTCAATGTGCTTGCTTTCCACCAAGATGCCGATGGACAAATCAGCTATAACCCCATTCTGCCGCTATCGGTATTTGTCTTTATTTGGTTGAGCGATACGGGTGCTTATATGGTGGGTTCGCTCATCGGAAAGAACCGCTTGTTCGAGCGTATCTCGCCTAAGAAATCGTGGGAAGGTAGCATAGGCGGTGCGCTGCTTTCTATCGCCTCTTCGCTTGTGTTTGCACATCTGTTCCCCATTATGGCGATGTGGCAATGGGCAGGATTGGCGCTGGTGGTAGTGGTGTTTGGCACCTGGGGCGACTTGTGCGAGTCGTTGATGAAACGCCAAATAGGTATCAAGGATTCGGGCAGCATCTTGCCGGGACATGGCGGTTGGCTGGATCGTTTCGATAGTGCGTTGATGGCTATCCCAGCTGCGGTGGCCTACCTCTACTTCATCGCTACTTTTTAAGTAATTGAATCATTTGGCGGGCGGCATTTTGTGGTGCGCCTGCTTCACCTAATCGTTGAGCCATGTAGTCGTATCCATCGAGCATGGCTTGACGATATTTTTTATTGTTCAGCAGTAGGTTCAATTCGTGTTGGATGTTGCCGATGGTCATGGTGTCGGCCACCAACTCGCGTACCACCTCGCGATTGGCAATGAGATTTACCAGCGAGATGTATTTCACCGTTAGGATGTGCTTCTTTAAGAAAGCTATCACCTTACCGATGGGGGTGTGATAGCATACGGTTTGCGGCACACGGAACAGGGCGGTTTCCAACGTAGCAGTACCCGAGGTTACCAATGCCGCCTTGGCGTGCGATAGCAACGGATAGGTTTGTCCGAACACTATCTGAACGGGGTAGTTGCCGATATACTCCTTATAATAGGTGGGGTCTATACCGGGTGCACCAGCTAATACTAATTGGTGGTCGGTGAACGTAGCTGCCGCCTTCAGCATATCGGGTAGGTTGTCTTTTATCTCTTGCTTACGGCTTCCGGCAAGCAGTGCGATGATAGGTTTCTCGTTCAAGTTGTTCTTTTGCTTGAAGGTGTCTGCATCCTCGGTGTAGCTTTGCTTGAAAGCGGTTACCTCGTCCATCGTAGGGTTGCCCACGTAGTGGATGGGGTAGTGGTGCTTGTCTTGGAAAAACTCTTGCTCGAAGGGGAGGATAGAGAAGAGCTCGTCCACATCGCGTTTAATGTTCTTGATGCGATACTCTTTCCACGCCCATATCTTGGGCGAGATGTAGTAATAGACAGGTATTTGTGTGTGCTGATGAATATACTTTGCGATGTTGAGATTGAAGCCGGGGTAATCGACAAGGATTAGCACATCGGGTTGCCATGCTACAATGTCTTGCTTACAACGCTTCATGTTGGCAAAGATGGTGCGTAGGTGCATCAATACAGGTACAAATCCCATATAGGCCAACTCTTTGTAGTGCTTCACCATAGTGCCGCCTACGGCTTTCATTAAGTCGCCACCAAAGAAGCGGAACGATGCATCTGCATCTTCGGCTTTCAATGCCGCCATCAAGTGAGAGGCGTGCAAGTCGCCCGACGCTTCGCCAACAATCAAGTAGTATTTCATTTAAACCACGTTTTAAGTTCGTCAATAAGTGAGTATGCCGTTACATCCACCGTTACGGGTGTGATAGCTACGTAGCCGTTGGCCAGTGCCCAATGGTCGCTTTTCTCGTTGTTCGGTTCGCTATCTTCGAAGTTTCCCGTCAACCAATAGTGAGTGCTACCGCCTTTGCGTGTGATAGTTTCCCACTCGTTTACCCATTGTCCTTTGGATTGTTCGCAAATGCGCACACCTTTGAAGGAAGGGGTGGTGGGGAAGTTTACGTTCAAGCAAGTGAGTGCAGGCAATCCCTTCTCCAATACCATGCGTGTGATTTGTTGGATGTAGGGACCGCATGCTCCGAATTCTACATTCAAGTCGTGGGTAGTGATGGAGTAGCCGATGGATGGGATACCCTTTAATGCTCCTTCGATAACCACGCCCATGGTTCCCGAGTAGTGTACGTTTACCGCCGAGTTATCGCCGTGGTTAATGCCGCCAATCACCAAATCGGGTTTGCGGTCGAGGATGGTGTGCATGGCCAACTTAATGCAATCGGTGGGTGTGCCGGAGCATTTGTAGATGGTTACACCTACTTCGCGGTTCACTAACTGGTAGTGGATGGGGATGTTGGTTGTCATTGCCGACGAGTAGCCAGAGCGTGCGCTATCGGGCGCTACCACTACAAGCTCGCCTATCGGACGAAGGAATTTTATCAGTTCGCTAAGCCCCTTCGAGAAGAAGCCATCGTCGTTCGAGATAAGTATTAAAGGTCTGTTTGTATTCATTTTCTTCTGTTTTACGATGGCAAAGTTAGTAAAAAAGGTTAAACATAATAGCTTGTATGAAATAAAAGCCTATTTTTGCGCCCAAATAATAGACTAAATTTATGGAAATTTTACTTGTAATCATAGGAATTATCTGTTTGGTTTTTGGATTAGCAGGGTGCATCTTGCCGATGCTTCCAGGTCCTCCCGTTGCTTACGTGTCGCTTATATTGCTGCATTTTACTTCGCAAGCCGAGTTTACGGTATCGCAACTTACCATCTGGTTGGTGTTGGTAATCATTGTGCAACTATTGGACTACTTCGTACCGATGTGGGGAAGTAAATACATCGGTGGTAGCAGTTGGGGAGCGCGTGGATGCTTGTTGGGTACCATCGTAGGTCTTTTCTTTATGCCGTATGGCATCATTTTAGGACCGTTCTTAGGAGCAGTGATAGGCGAGTTGTTGGGTGGTAACGATACTACCTTTGCGTTGAAATCGGGTATAGGTTCGTTGCTCGGTTTCCTCTTTGGCACCTTGCTTAAGTGTATGCTATGCGGTTACTTTGCATGGCAATTCTTTACCGGTTGGTTGGGTTAGTTCTTCTTCCAGAATGCTGGTGTAAATATCAAGATGATGGTGAAGAATTCCAAACGTCCCATCAACATCAAGATAGACGAAATCCACTTAGCTAAGTCGGGCAACGCACTCCATGAATATGCCGGACCATATGCGCCCAATGCCGGACCGGTATTTCCCATGCTCGAGAAGACTACTCCTACTGCTTCCATAAACGGCAAACCAAGTGCAAGCATGATAAGAATGCTTAGGAAGCTGATGAAGATAAACAGCATGGTGAATGCTAACACCGTGAAGCGCAAACTGGGCGCTATTGCTTGCTGATTGGCGCGTACCGGCAACACCGCATTGGGGTGGAGCAAACGCTTAAATTCTGCTTTTGTACACTTGGCCAATATCACCAAGCGGATGCATTTCATACCTCCCGTAGTACTTCCCGCACAAGCTCCAATCAACATCAAAATAGGCATAATTCCCCATGCTACGGCAGGCCATGTCATGTAGTCGCTCGTAATGAATCCGGTAGATGTTTGGATGGATATCACTTGGAAGAGGGACGTGCGGAAGGCGGTTTCGGCATTCATCGTAGTATTGAAGAAGAGCACTACGGCAATGAACAACGTAAATAGAGTGACGCAGCTAACATAAAACTTCAACTCGCTATCGGCCACCACCTTGCGGTATCTACCTTTGATAAACGTAAGCATCAAGATAAAGTTGATGCCGGAAATAAACATGAAGATAGACAATACATATTCTATATAAGGCGAATTGAAGTAGGCAATGCTGGCTTGTTTGGTAGAAAATCCGCCTGTACCGGTAGCGGTAAGTGCATGACAGATGCTATCGAACCAATTCATATCGCCCAGCAAGAGCAGGAAGAATAGAATAACGGTAAGACTAGCGTAGAGTGTCCACACCCAACGAGCGGTTACGCCAATGCGTGGATGTACTTTATCGTGTAGTGGTCCGGTAGCTTCGGCCGCAAACATCTGCACGCCATTGAAACCGAAGATAGGCAATACGGCTATGGTGAACAGAATGATTCCCAAACCGCCAATCCATTGCGTCAGACTACGCCAAAA
Source organism: Bacteroides sp. (assembly GCA_017630035.1). Lineage (GTDB taxonomy): Bacteria > Bacteroidota > Bacteroidia > Bacteroidales > Bacteroidaceae > Bacteroides. Next base: position 35,945 of record JAGBWA010000036.1, on the reverse strand, counting down.
GAGCAATCCGTGCGGCAATGATTCGATGTTGTCGAGTATGGTTGCGCCGGTGCTACTTACGCCCGACATGGTTTCGAAAAAAGCATCGGCTATGTTGGGGATGTATCCGCTAATGGTGAACGGTAGCATGCCGAAGATGGAGAAGATAATCCATGCTAATGCTACAATAAGGTAACCGTTTCTTTTGGTTAGCTTTCTCTCTGCTCCCCGTCCAAAGTATAACAGTATGCTACCTACAACGAAGGTGATACCTGCCGTAATAGCAAAGCCGTTGAGGTCGTCTTCGCCATAATAGATGGGGAAGACGAGGCATAGTAGCATCATGCCCGTCAGTAGCCAAAGCAATAGCCCCAATATTCGGAAGGTCATCTTCTTTTGTATCATACTTAGTTAAAGTATTTTTCTACTTTCTTAATCATCATGTTCAAACAGAATACAATGACGTGGTCGCCTGCTTGTATCTGTGTATTACCGGTTACCACAATACCTTCGCCATTGCGCACCAAACCACCGATGCTTGTTCCTTTCGGTAATCCTAAGTCTTTCACCAAGCGTTTGGTAATGGTAGAGCCCTCTTTTACAACAAATTCCGCTACGTCGGCATTGGCAAAGGTTAAGCTCTTTACGTTGCTCACGTCGGCATCGAGCATCATTTGGTAGATATGGTTGGCGGCAATCATCTTCTTGTTGATAACGGTACCAATGTCCAAACTCTCGGCCATACCGATATAGTCGATGTTCTCCACTTCGGCAACGGTTTTCTCTACGCCCATGCGTTTGGCGGCAAGACAAGCCAAGATATTTGTTTCCGAGCTATCGGTCAATGCAACGAATGCTTCGGTATTCTTGATACCCTCTTCCAATAGCAAATCCATGTCGCGTCCATCGCCGTTGATTACCATTACGTCGCCATCCACCAATTCGGTCAGTCTGTTGCATCTGTTCAAATCATTCTCTACGATTTTCACTTGTATGTCTTCGGGCATGTATTGGGCGGCACGAACCGATATGCGGCTTCCTCCCATAATCATTACCTTCTTTACATCGGGATACTTCTCTTTGCCGGTTATCTTACGGATGTAAGGTACATACTTTTGTGTGGTGGTGAAATAGACAATGTCGTTCAGCTTTATCATATCATCACCTCGTGGGATGATGGTTTCGTTTCCACGTTTGATGGCTACGATGTGATAGGGTAACTCCGGTCCACCCAACTGATGGAAAGGAATGTTTAATATCTCTGCTTCGTGGCGCATCTTTACGCCAAGCAATACCAAGGCGCCTCCGCAAAACTCCCACCATTGGCGAATCCAACTCATGCGGATGGATGATGCAATCTCTTTGGCGGCAAGCATCTCTGGATAGATAAGCGAGTGGATGCCTAACTCTTGGAAAAATTCTTTGTTTTTGGGTTGCAAGTATTCATAGTTATCGATACGTGCAACCGTTTTCTTTGCTCCCAAGTTAGCGGCAAGCAAACAAGCAGTCATGTTTCGGCTTTCGTCGGGAGTAACGGCTATGAAGAGGTCGGCATGTCCACCCATCACCTCTTTCAAATCTTTGATGGAGGTGGGCGATGCTACGGTAGTCATCAAGTCGAAGTTGTTGCTCAATGCATTCAACTTGCTTTCGTCTTCATCCATTAGGATGATGTCTTGCTTCTCTTGCGACAACAATTTTGCCAAGTGTGTGCCTACGGCTCCGGCACCTGCAATAATTATTTTCATAGCTATAATTCGTTTTACAGATTGGCCAATATCTTGTTTACTATGCTCTCTTCATCCATTCCGCAAATTTTATATAGCTCGGGTACAGTGCCGTGCTCTATAAACTTGTCGGGTATGCCTATGCGGCTTATGTTGGGTTGGTAGCTGTTGTCTGCCATAAATTCCAATACGGCACTACCCATACCACCGTTCAATGCGCCATCTTCTATGGTGATTACTTGCTTGAATTGCTTGCCTATTTCGTGTAGCATAGCTTCGTCGAGCGGTTTCAAGAAGCGTAAGTCGTAGTGCGCTATGCTCTTTCCGCTTGCTTGCTCGGCACGTTCAATTGCTTTTGCGGCAAGGTTTCCGATAGGACCTAAGGTGATAACGGCCATATCCTTGCCCTCTTTCAACTTGCGACCTTTGCCGATGGGTAACTCTTCGAGCGGGCATTTCCAATCGGTCAGCACACCGCGTCCGCGTGGATAGCGAATAACGAATGGCCCCTTGTCGGGTAGTTGGGCGGTGTACATCAACCGGCGCAACTCGTGTTCGTTCATTGGCGAAGCAATGGTCATATTGGGAATGGTGCGGAAGTAGGCCAAGTCGAAGGCGCCATGATGCGTAGGACCATCTTCGCCCACCAATCCGGCTCTGTCCAAGCAAAGCACTACGGGGAGGTTGAGCAATGCGATGTCGTGAATCACATGGTCGTAGGCACGTTGCATAAAGCTTGAGTAGATGTTGCAGAAGGGTAGCAATCCCTCTTTGGCCAATCCACCGCTAAAGGTAGCTGCATGTCCTTCGGCTATACCTACATCGTAGGCACGGTCGGGCATTTCGTTCATCAAAATGTTCATGGAGCATCCCGATGGCATAGCGGGTGTAACGCCTACCACTTTCGGGTTTTGTTGCGCCAATTCGAGCAACGTTTCGCCAAATACATCTTGGTAACGTGGAGGTAAGCCGCTTGTATCCGATACGATGCGTTCGCCGGTATCAGGATCGAACTTACCTGGTGCATGCCACACGCCGGGGTTCTTCTCGGCAGGTTCAAAACCTTTGCCTTTGGTGGTGTGTAGATGCAATATCTTTGGGCCATCCAAATCTTTGATGTCGCGCAATACTTGCGCCAGCTTCTTCACGTTATGTCCGTCGATAGGACCGAAGTAGCGGATGTTCATTCCCTCGAAAATGTTTTGTTGGTGGGCTACAATCGACTTCAAGCTGTTGTTGAAACGAAGCATGGTTTTGCGTCGTTTCTCGTTCATGATGCCCACTTTGCAAAGCGCTTTATACGCCTTGAAACGCAATTGGTTGTAACGGTTCGAGGTAGTAAGGTTCAGCAAGTATTGCTTCATGCCACCTACGCTACGGTCGATGGACATGTCATTGTCGTTCAGAATAATAAGCATGTTGTTTGGCGTGGACGATGCATTGTTCAATCCTTCGAAAGCCAATCCACCGCTCATACTTCCATCGCCAATCACCGCCACGATGTGTCTGTCCGTTTCGCCTTTATGCTTGGCGGCAACGGCCATACCGAGTGCTGCCGAGATAGAGTTCGAGGCATGTCCGCACGCAAAGGTATCGTATTCACTCTCTTCGGGCGAGGGGAAAGGTTTGATACCTCCCAGCTTTCGGTTGGTAGAGAATGAATCTTTGCGGCCGGTCAATATTTTGTGTCCGTATGCTTGGTGTCCCACGTCCCACACAATGCGGTCGTAGGGTGTGTTGTAAACATAGTGTAAGGCTACGGTCAACTCCACGGTGCCCAAGCTGGCGGCAAAGTGTCCTGGGTTGCACGACACTTGCTTTATGATGTCTTCTCTTAGCTCCTTGCACACCTCGGGTAACTGCTCCATATTCAGCTTCCTAAGCTCTTCGGGGTTGTGTAGTGTGTCAAGTAAACTATGTTTTAATATCTCTTGTTCCATATTATATAGTCAACCTATTCAAATACAAAAGTAGTAAATCTCCTTGTAATTCCTACCTTTTTTGTCTCTTTTTCCGCTTTTTCTCCGATATTTCGTTTTTGTATGTATGATAGAGTGTCTCTCTGCGCTATATGTTTACCCTTTTTATTTAGGCTTAAGGCACTCTCCCTGTAGGTTTGTTGTGGCGGCTAACTCAAGTTGGCCGAATCGCCAACTATAGTTAGCCAAACCGCCAACTTCAGTGAGCCGAATCGCCAACTTCAGTTGGCCGCATAAAACATCCTATACAGAGGTGCCAAACATCCTACATAGATGGGGCATGAAATCATCACCTTTATTCCTCTATGTTTATAACATAATGCGATAGTTAAAGATTTTATTTTGGTGTATAGATATTATTTCTAACTTTGCATCGAGTTGATAACAAATTAGCTATGAAAGCATTCGAAATTACCCTTAACGGAAAGAAAACAATTGTCGGTGCAGAGGATGGCCTGCTGACTATCTTAATTAATACGCTTAATGCGAATGGAAGAAAAGATTCTTTTATACATTCGAGTACGGTGGAATATGGCTCTAATACAAAGAATACGTGGCATGAGTCTCTTCCGATTAACGAAGGCAATGTGATAAAGATTAAAGTTGTTGATGCCGAAAATATCACTCCTCCTGTAAAAAGCATTCGCGATGAAAAAATCAAACGTCCCGAATCAAAATTAGAAAGATTCTATCGGTTGGAAAACTTATTAAAACAGGAGGGACTGATATGAAAGGGTTTGTAATAGAAATAGCCGGAAACACCACTTGTGCAGCATTGGAAAAAGGTTCGGTGGGGATAATCATCACGAACAAGGAGGGACATTCTCCTCTCCTCGTAAACGGTATGGATGAGCAAGCTTTATCCTATACTTGGCTGAAGTCTGAATTGCATATTGGCGATGAAATAACAATCACTTTTGGTGATATTGACGAATTGAAGGTATCCAAACCTATCTCCGTTAGAGATTTTCACGATGTGGAAGCCGAACGACAATTAATGTTGGATGCGTATCGGGAATTAAAGCAGGAATTATTGAAAGAAGGCTTGTTGAAAGAATAGCAAGCGTGCGATAAAAATCGCCCGATTATTATCCGTTACCATAAATTAAATGTATCTTTGCAATCTACAAAAAAGATTGTAATGATGAATCTGTTTACCACCATCGATATACCATCCTTGCCCTCCTTGACGCATAGCGATAAGCTGATGCTGATAGGCTCTTGCTTTGCCACCGAGATGGGCGAACGATTGCAACGCGCCAAGTTTGCTTGCGATGTAAACCCCTATGGTGTATTGTACAATCCCCTCTCCATTTCGCAAGCTTTGAAGGAGATGCTTTCGGGAAAAGTTTATACACCAACCGATTTGTTTCAGCATGCCGATTATTGGCATAGCCCGATGCATCATGGCGACTTCTCGGTACCAACCGTCGATGAGGCGTTGCAAACCATTAACCATCGCATTGCTATGGCTCACGAGGCATTGCAATCGCTCGATTGCTTGTTGCTTACTTTCGGCACGGCTTGGGTGTACGAGGAGAAAGATACGCATCGCATAGTGGGCAATTGTCATAAACTACCCGAACGAAATTTCCTGCGCAGACGATTGTCCGTCGAAGAAATTGTAAGCGAATACACCTCGTTATTCACCGGCATGATGGCGCGTAATCCAAAGTTGAAAATCGTTCTCACCGTCAGCCCCATCCGCCATGTGCGCGATGGCTTGCACAACAATCAATTGAGCAAAGCTACTTTGCTATTAGCTATCGACCAGTTGCAACAATCTTTCTCCGGTAGGGTGTTTTATTTCCCTGCCTATGAGCTGTTGATGGACGAACTCCGCGACTATCGTTTCTATGCCGATGACTTGGTGCATCCTTCGGCAAAAGCCGTCGAAATGGTATGGCAACGCTTTGTGCAAGTAGCTATGAATGCCGATACTCAACAATTGATGAAACAATGCAATAACCTTGCACAAGCATTGAATCATCGCCCATTACAACCCCAAAGTGAAGAAAATTGCCGCTTTTTGCAACAAATAATGTTAAAAATAGAGGAACTTTCAGAAAAATATCCGAACTTAGACTTCCAAAACGAGAAAGCACTATGTCATACACGATTGAACAACTTGCAAAAGTAATCGGCGCAACCCGAATAGGAGAGGCTACGGCAAACATTGCTTGGCTTTTAACGGATAGCCGTTCGCTCAGTTTTCCGGAAGAGACACTCTTTTTTGCGTTGGAAAGCAAGCGCAATAGCGGCGTGAAATATATACCCGACTTGATAGAGCGAGGTGTGCGAAACTTCGTCATCAGTCTCCCGGCATACAACAAAGAAAAAGCCTCCTTACCCGAACAAGCGACATTGAACTACCTGGTGGTGGATTCACCGCTAAAGGCGTTGCAACAATTGGCTAAATGGCATCGCTCGTCGTTCAATCTGCCCATCGTAGGCATTACGGGAAGCAATGGTAAGACCATTGTAAAAGAGTGGTTGCACCAATTGCTTAGCGGCCATCGCTTTGTTGTTCGTTCGCCACGAAGCTACAACTCGCAAGTGGGTGTGCCACTATCGGTTTGGCAACTCGATGAACATGCCGAAGTAGGTATTTTCGAAGCAGGAATCTCCGAGCCGGGCGAGATGGATGCTTTGCAAGCTATCTTGAAACCATCTATCGGTATATTGACAAACATTGGTGGGGCGCATCAAGAGAATTTCTTCTCGTTGCAAGAAAAGTGCTATGAGAAGTTGACGCTCTTCAAAGATTGCGATGTGGTAATCTACGATGCCGACAATGAGTTTATTGCCAATTGTGTGCAAAAGAGTATGTTGCCTGCTCGCGAGATAGCTTGGAGTAAGCGCGATGCCGAACGTCCGCTATACATCCGACGCATCGAGAAGTTCGATGAATATACCCATATCACCTATACCTACCTAGGTATGGAGAATAGCTACAAGCTACCTTATATAGACGATGCATCCATTGAAAATTCGTTGCATTGCTTGGCGGCTTGTCTTTACCTGATGCTACCATCCGAAGTGATTACCGAACGAATGGCGCACCTCGAGCCGGTGGCTATGCGATTGGAAGTGAAAGAGGGTAAGCGAGGATGCTTGCTGATAAACGATAGTTACAATAGCGATTTGGCTTCGCTCGATATTGCGCTCGACTTCCTCTATCGTCGCTCGTTGAGCAAGGGATTGAAGCGTACACTAATCCTATCCGATATTTTGCAAACGGGTAAGAACATCCCTACACTCTACCGACAGGTGGCACAATTGGTACATAGTCGCGGCATTGAACGTATCATAGGTGTGGGTAATGAAATAGCGCTTTGTGCCGACCGCTTTGAGGTGGAGAAACAATTCTTCCCCACTACCGACGATTTGCTTCTGGCTATCGACAAAGGCGAGGTGAAGCTACGCGATGAGATAATCTTGATAAAAGGCGCAAGAAAGTTTGGCTTTGACGAACTGACCGAAGTGCTGGAGAAGAAAGTACACGAAACAATTCTTGAGGTAAATCTTCAAGCAATGGTGGATAACTTGAATCGCTATCGCTCGTTCTTGCCCGCCGATACAAAGGTGACATGTATGGTAAAGGCATTTGCTTATGGTGCAGGTTCTTACGAGGTGGCAAAGACATTGCAAGAACATCGTGCTGACTATTTGGCCGTTGCCGTTGCCGACGAAGGTGCCGAGTTGAGACGAGCCGGCATTACGGCTAATATCATCGTGATGGATCCTGAACTAACCGCCTTTAAAACCATATTCGATTATAAACTCGAGCCGGAAGTATATAGCTTCCACTTGCTCGAAGCTTTGATAAAAGCAGCCGAGAAAGAGGGTGTGAACAATCTGCCTATCCATGTGAAGATAGATACCGGCATGCATCGGTTAGGTTTTGCTCCCGAAGAGATGCCTCGCTTAATTGAACGTTTGCACACACAACGTGCCGTGATAGTACGTTCGGTATTCTCGCATTTTGTGGGTAGCGATTCGCCGCAATTCGATGCCTTCTCGCGCGAACAGATTGCATTGTTCGAACAAGCATCATCGGCTTTGCAAGCTGCTTGTCCGCATAAAATCTTGCGACACATCTGTAATACGGCGGGTATCGAGCGCTTCCCCGAAGCACATTACGACATGGTGCGCTTAGGATTAGGATTGTATGGCATCAGTCCGATTGATAATGCAATCTTGCACAATGTAAGCACGCTGAAGACAACCATCTTGCAGATACGCGATGTAGCAAGTGCCGATACGGTGGGGTATAGTCGTAAAGGAGTGCTGAAGCGTCCTTCGCGCATTGCCGCACTACCCATTGGATATGCCGATGGTTTGAATCGCCATCTTGGAAATGGTGGCGCTTATTGCTTGGTGAACGGACAAAAGGCATATTATGTTGGCAATATCTGCATGGATGTATGTATGATAGATGTTACCGATATTGATTGTCGCGAAGGCGATATGGTGGAAATATTTGGTGATAACTTACCCATTACCGTGCTTTCCGATGCTTTGAACACCATTCCTTACGAAGTGCTGACTACTATCTCTAATCGAGTGAAGCGTGTCTATTTTCAAGGATAAATATTGGTGTTGAAGCAGTAATTTATTATATTTGCAAACAAAAATCTTAAAGTCATAAGTATATGAATAGTTTTATTCCGTTTAGTTTTTTGCCCAGCGGCTCAGAGTGGATTATTATCCTATTGGTAATCTTATTGTTATTTGGTGGTAAGAAGATTCCTGAACTGATGAAGGGATTGGGTAAAGGAGTGAAAAGCTTTAAAGAGGGCGTAAACGAAGCAAAAGAAGAAATCAATAAGGCTAAGGACGAGATTAAGGAAGACGTAGAGAAGTAACTCGTCATGGCTACATCGGAGATGAGTTTTTGGGATCACTTGGACGTGTTGCGCCAAGTGCTGTTTCGTGTATTGGGCGTATGGCTGGTTTTGGCCGTAGGCTATTTCATTGCTATGCCCTATCTGTTCGACCAAGTGATTCTTGCTCCATGTCATAACGACTTTATTTTCTATCAGTTATTGCGCGATGTTGGTGCCTATTTCAATCTGTCGGGCGATTTCTTTACGCAAACATTCAGCGTTAAACTGATAAACATTAACCTTGCCGCTCCTTTCTTTATTCACATGTCCACCGCCTTTTGGATGTCGGTGGTAACGGCTACACCTTATCTTTTCTATGAATTGTGGAAATTCGTCAGCCCCGCTCTCTATCCTAACGAGCGAAAGGGAGTGAAGAAAGCATTGTGCTTAGGCTCGGTGATGTTTTTCATCGGTGTAGCGGTGGGCTATTTCATGGTTTATCCGTTGACACTTCGTTTCCTATCTTCCTATCAACTTAGCATTGCCATCGAAAATCAAATATCCTTGAACTCGTACATCGACAACTTTATGATGTTGGTGCTTTGCTTGGGATTGGCTTTCGAATTGCCATTAGTCACTTGGTTGCTCTCCTTGTTGGGGATAGTACACAAAGACCTCTTGAAGAAATACCGTCGCCATGCCATTGTGTTGCTTGTTATTCTTGCGGCGGTGATTACACCTACGGGCGATCCTTTTACGCTGACCATTGTAGCTATACCATTGTATTTGCTCTATGAGTTCAGTATTCGGATGGTGAAAAGTAAACCAACCACTTAACGATGGAAACCATCAAACGACTTCGGGTTTGCTATCACGAGGCAGACAATACCTATTTATATGTATCGCGTAAAGACGATGACACGGCTACACGCTTGTCTGTACGCTATAATGTAGTTGGTGTGAACGATGCGTTTGCACCAACGTGCGATTTGTTATGGTCTGGTGCTACGTTGAACTTACTCGATGTGACGGTGGATGAACAGGGCATTCTTACACCTCGTTTGTTTATTTTAGAGCCCGATTACTTATTAGACATCAGTTCATTGGCCGAATGTTTTCGTGAGTATGGACATCATCCGGCCAACTATATGCATGCACGTTTGCAACCTTCCGAAAATACCCTACCATTGCTGCTTGGTAATATTGCCAACCTCTTCCTTGACGAATGGATTCATAGCGAAGAGCAACCTAATTACTTAGCGGTGATGCAAAAAGCTTTCCGTACCTATCCAATCGAATTGGCCGCTTGTGCCGATTTGAAAAATAGTGTTAAGGAAAAAGATTTTTTCCAAGCATGCAAAATGCATTTTGAGCATATTCGTCAAACGGTAAACGAAACTTTTATCGCATCAGGGTATCAATTGGATAAATCGGATGCGCTTTTAGAGCCCTCATATATCTGCGAAGCATTGGGTTTACAAGGTCGTTTGGATTATATGCAACGCGACATGAGTGCATTCATTGAAATGAAATCGGGAAAAGCCGATGAGTTCTCTATTCGCGGTAAGGTTTTGCCGAAAGAGAACAATGAAGTGCAAATGTTACTATATCAAGCCGTGCTTCACTATTCAATGAATCGTCCACTCGAAGCGGTCGATGCTTACTTGCTTTATACGCGTTATCCAATGCTTTATCCAGCGCGTGTATCATGGAAAAAGTTGTGCCAGGTACTCGATGTGCGTAATGCAATCGTAGCGAATGAATATGGCATTCAGTTGAGGAATAATCCTGAATATGTAGCCCAAAAGCTAAAGGAAATAACGCCCGATACGTTGAATCATCGAGGCATAAATAGCATTTTATGGCAACGCTATCAAGCGCCTCAAATAGCAAAATTTAATGCGCAATTGCAAGCGCTTACTTCGTTGGAATACAGCTACTTGTGTGCACTTTATAACTTCATTACACGCGAATTGTACTTGACTAAAGCGGGCGAATCTGATTATGAACGTTATGCTAGTGCTTCGGCTTTATGGTTGGCTTCGTGGGAACAAAAATGCGTAGCCGGCGAAATACTTTACGATTTGCAATTGGTGGACAATCAAGCTGCTAGGATGCATAAACCTTATTTGTTGCTACGGCGAAGTGTTGATGAGGCTACCGGTGAATGGCTATCCAATTTCCGTTTGGGCGATGCCGTAGTGTTGTATCAGCGTAACAATCCGAACGATAATGTAACCAATAAGCAGGTGTTCAAAGGCAATATCGAAACCCTCTCCGATAGCGAGGTGCGTGTGCGTTTGCGTTCTCCCCAACGCAACTTGCGTGTGCTACCAGACGATAGTCTTTATGCCATCGAGCACGATTACATGGATACAGCTTTCCGTAGCATGTATCAAGGATTGGCCATCTTTATGAATGCAACGAGCAATCGTCGCGATTTGTTGTTAGGTGTACGTCCTCCCGAATTCGACGAGTCGTTGGATAGCGATATCGCTGCTGCTTCGGATGACTTTACGCGTGTAGCATTGAAAGCGAAGGCGGCTAAAGATTACTTCTTGTTGGTAGGCCCTCCAGGTACTGGAAAAACTTCGCGTGCGTTACGGCAGATGGTAGAAACGTTTCAAGCCGAAGGTAAGCAAATACTATTGATGGCTTATACCAATAGGGCCGTAGATGAGATTTGCAAGGCATTAACATCGTCCACTCACCGTATTAACTTTATCCGTATGGGGAGTGAATTGGCCTGTGATGAGCAGTATCGCGCTTATTTAGTGGAAGAGGTGTTGGCTGATTGTACTACACGCAAGCAGGTACAAGAGCGCTTGTCTAGTTGCCAATTGTTTGTTGGTACGGTAGCTACTCTTTCCAATAAGCCAGAGTTGTTTCGCTTGAAACATTTCGATGTTGCAATCATCGATGAGGCTTCGCAAATATTAGAGCCGCAATTATTGGGATTGTTTTGTCAACGAGATGAAGTAGGTGGAAATGCTATAGATAAGTTTGTGATGATTGGCGACCATAAGCAACTACCTGCCGTAGTGTTACAACCCGATGAACAAACCGAGGTGTGCAACGAAGCGTTGCGAAAGATGGGTTTCGTCAACTTGCGACACTCACTTTTCGAACGTTTGTATCGTTCGCCTCATAGCTCATCGCGAGCGGTTGATATACTTTGTCGTCAAGGGCGTATGAATCCGCATGTGGCCTATTTCCCCAATGAAAACTTCTATGGTGGTAAGCTGCAAATTGTAGGATTGCCTCATCAATGCGAGGAGTTGCCGCCTGTGCAAACGTCATTAGTCGATGATGAGTTGGCTATTTATCTTAGCAAGCGAATAGCTTTTCATCCGTCTACTCCCGAAGCTCAACAATTACCATTGAAATACAATCGAAGTGAAGCCGTTTGGACGGCAAGGATGGCGCAGGCAATCTATCATCATTATACCACTGCTTGCGGAGGTTTCTTCCCCGATACTACCTTAGGAATCATTGCTCCCTATCGTAATCAGATAGCACTGATTCGTCGCGAGTTGGCCAATACCGGCATCGATGCTCTTTGCCGCATTCATGTAGATACGGTGGAGCGTTTTCAAGGTAGTGAGCGCGATGTTATTATCTATTCGTTTTGTGTGAATCATCCATCGCAACTGAAATTTCTCTCCAACCTAACCGAGGAAGATGGTGTGCTCGTCGATCGCAAACTGAACGTCGCACTTACCCGCGCTCGCAAGCAAATGTTCTTAACGGGTGTGCCTAAATTGCTTGAGCAGAACCCTATTTATGCCACTTTATTGAATAGTTTGCAAGACAAAACGTAAAATATTAAAATCTTTCTTGTACTTTTTATTCCTTTTACTATCTTTGTGGCAACATTTTGTTTTGAATTAATTAAAACTTTAATACAATGAGCCAAGAACTTATTATGAATGCCAATCCTCTTGTGGCATTCTTGAAGAAGCCGGCTACACAATTTACGAAAGCCGACATTATTTCCTACATTCAGGAAAATGAGATTACCATGGTCAACTTCATGTATCCGGCAGGTGATGGCCGCTTGAAGACATTGAACTTTGTAATTAATAACTTAGAGTATTTGGAAACCATCCTTACATGTGGTGAGCGTGTAGATGGTTCAAGCCTCTTTTCGTTTATCGAAGCAGGTAGTAGCGACTTGTATGTAGTACCTCGCTTCCGTACCGCTTTTGTTGATCCGTTTGCAAACGAACCAACCCTCTCTATGTTGTGCTCATTCTTCAATAAAGATGGCCAACCATTGGAAAGTTCGCCAGAATATACCTTGCACAAAGCATGTAAGGCATTTACCGAAGTAACAGGCATGGAATTCCAAGCAATGGGCGAGTTGGAGTATTACGTTATTGCTCCCGATGCAGGTTTGTTCCCGGCAGTCGATCAAAAGGGTTATCACGAATCTGGTCCTTATGCTAAGTTCAATGCTTTCCGCAAGGAGTGTATGACTTATATTGCTAAGGCTGGTGGTATGATTAAATATGGTCACTCGGAAGTAGGTAACTTCACTCTTGAAGGTAATATCTACGAACAAAACGAAATAGAATTCTTGCCTATCAATGCCGAACAAGCTGCTGAGCAATTGATGATTGCCAAGTGGATTATTCGTAACTTGGGCTATGAATATGGATACGATGTGACATTTGCACCTAAGATTACAGCAGGAAAGGCTGGTTCAGGTTTGCACATCCACATGCGTATAATGAAGGATGGAGCTAATCAAATGTTGGCCGGTGGCATCCTCTCTGACACAGCACGCAAGGCTATTGCCGGAATGATGACACTTGCACCATCTATTACCGCTTTTGGTAATACTAATCCTACTTCATATTTCCGTTTGGTACCACACCAAGAAGCTCCAACCAATATCTGCTGGGGCGATCGTAACCGTTCGGTATTGGTACGTGTGCCATTGGGATGGACAGCTAAGACCGATATGTGTGCGCTTGCCAATCCATTGGAAGAACCAAAGACATTGGATACTACACAAAAACAAACTGTAGAAATGCGTTCTCCTGATGGTTCGGCTGATATTTATCAATTGATTGCCGGTTTGTGTGTAGCTTGTCGTCATGGTTTTGAAATTAACAATGCGCTCGAAGTAGCATCGAATACTTACGTTGATGTAAATATCCACAAGGCAGAAAATGCTGATAAGTTAGCTAAGTTGGCACAACTTCCTGTTAGCTGTACTGAATCGGCCGAATGTTTGGAAAAACAACGTGCCGTATATGAAAAATACAATGTATTCAGTCCTGCTATGATCGATGGTATCATCAAGAAATTGAAAGATTACGATGATTCATACCTTCGTGCAGAAGTGGAACTTAATCCAGAAGCTATGTTGAACATGGTTCGTAAATACTTCCACTGCGGATAATTGATAATAGAAATATCATAAATAATCCCCTATATTTCCAAATATAGGGGATTTCTTATTGTAACGATTGCTTTAGATATCGCATAATTTCCTCTTCCTCATCGGGATGAAACCAACGAATCTCTTCGTCGCGCTTAAACCATGTCATCTGCTTGCGCGAGTAGATGCGTGAGTTTTGCTGAATCTTTTCAATGGCAAAGGGAAGGCTCCATTCTCCATCCAAGTATTTAAACATCTCTTTGTAGCCAACCGTATTTAGTGAATTGAGGTGTCGGTAAGCATAAACATTTCGTGCTTCGGCTTCCAATCCATCGTCAATCATTTGCAATACTCGTTGGTTAATGCGTTCATACAACTCTTCGCGTGGGCGGGTAAGTCCGATTTTGATAATGCGAAAAGGACGTGTTTTCTTCTGTTGTGTGCGGAAAGATGTATAGGTTTTGCCCGTCATGTAGCATATTTCAAGGGCATGCATCACGCGTTTCGGATTTTTTAAATCTACTATATTGTAATATTCAGGGTCAAGTAGCTTCAATTCTGAGGTTAATTGCTCCAAGCCTTCGTTTTCGTACTTTTGCATGACAAACTGGCGCGTTTCAGCATCTACCGTAGGAATGTCGTCTATTCCTTTGCATACAGCATCAATGTACATCATAGAACCGCCAGTGAGCACCACATTATCTCGCTCAAGGAATAGCTTATCGAGTAAAGCCATAACCTCTGTTTCGTATTGTGCTGCACTATAATAGTCGGTCAATTTTAGTGTTCCTACCATGTAGTGCGTTGCTTGTTGCATCTGTTCTTCGGTGGGTGCAGCTGTGCCTATCTTTAAATCGGCATACAATTGTCGTGAATCGGCTGATACAATACAAGCGTTGAGCGCTTCGGCAATCCGAAGACTCAACGCTGTTTTTCCTACGCCCGTAGGCCCTATCAGTACGATTAACGTTTTCAATGAATGTTGTGTGGGAGCTTCTATTATTAATATTGCTCATCGTATGGATTGCCCATACCTTCATCAAAGCCGCTAAAGCCATCTTTGTCGAATTCGTCCATGTCGAAATCTTGGTCGCCATAGAAGTCTTCGCCTAAATCGAAAGAGGCATTTCCTTTAGCATCAAACTCCTCAAAATCGATTGTTTGTTGAGGTGCTTCACCTGATTTCTTAGTGCAGACAGCTTTATCGATGTTCTTACCGGTGATAATCTCAGACAATTCGATGAAGAAACAACGCTCGGTTAAATAGTCGAATACATAAAGAAGTTTTTGCTTCTCATCTTCTACCAACTCGCTAATGGGTGTTTCGTCCATTACCCAACTATCGATTTCAGGATTATCATCCATTTCTTCCAATGTTACTTCCTTTTCCTTTTCCCAATCCTCATCGCAGATGAAGAACGAAGTCATTTGGTCGTCAGTATAGCCTGCACATTTCAAAATGGCTTTATGAAAGTCATAGAATGTAGCATCTGGGTCTATTTGTATCTCGCGTACAAAGTCATCTACTTCGTCAGAGATAATGGTAAAACGATAAATCATACAATTATTTATTTGCTGGGATTATACCACGAGGTGATTCACGAATAAACTCTACGATATATTGAATTTCAGGTGTCATTTCCAATTCGTCTTCAATCTTTTTCAAAGCATTGGTTGTATTCAAACCACTTTGGTAGATGATGCGATAGGCATTATGGATATTCTCGATTGTTTCGTTAGAGAAACCACGACGACGAAGTCCTACGATATTGATGCCTGCATAGCATACAGGTTCGCGGGCAGCAATAATATAAGGAGGAATATCCTTGCTACAACGGCAACCACCTTGTACCATACCATATCCACCGATACGACAGAATTGGTGTAACAAAACAGAAGCACTGATAATAGTGTTGTCGTCAATAACAATTTCACCAGCCAATTTGGTAGAGTTGCCAATGATGCAACCATTTCCTACGATAGCATCGTGTGCAACATGCACACCTTCCATCAATAAGTTGTTACTTCCAACTACTGTTTTACCTTTTGCTGCAGTACCTCGATTGATGGTTACATTTTCGCGGATAAGGTTGTTATTGCCCACTTCTGCGGTTGTCTCTTCGCCACGGAACTTCAAGTCTTGAGGAATAGCACCGATAACAGCGCCTGGGAATATCGTATTCCCGTTTCCTATACGAGCTCCGTAAAGAATACTTGCGTTAGACATTATTTTATTATTGTCGCCAATCACAACATTCTTGTCAATGTAAACGAATGGGGCAATCTCGCAATTTTCACCGATTTTTGCTTCGGGATGAATGTAAGCTAATGGACTAATCATATTGTTTATTATTTAGGTAATGTTTTTGTTTGATATAAGCATTACTTATTCTTAACTATTTGTGCCATAAATTCGGCTTCGCATACCACCTTTTCTCCTACGAATACATATCCCTTCATGGTAGCTATACCACGACGGATTGGAGTAAGTAATTCTACACGGAATACTAAGGTATCGCCAGGTACAACCTTTTGACGGAATTTAACTCCATCAATCTTCATGAAGTAGGTTGAATAGCGTTCAGGGTCATCTACAGAGCTAAGCACGAACAAACCACCAACTTGTGCCATAGCTTCCACTTGCAATACACCTGGCATAACGGGCTCTTGTGGAAAGTGTCCTTGGAAGAAAGGTTCGTTGCTGGTAACGTTCTTTACACCGACAATGTAGTTTGCACCGATTTCAATCACCTTATCTACCAATTGGAATGGGTAGCGGTGTGGAAGCAATTCGCGAATGCGGTTAACATCCATTATAGGTGCAACATTGCAATCGTAGTTGGGCGCTTGGATTTCGTGTTGACGAATCTCTTTGCGTAATTGGCGTGCAAACTTATTGTTGATAGTGTGTCCTGGACGGGTAGCAATGATGCGACCTTTGATAGGTTTACCAACCAAGGCTAAGTCGCCAATAACATCAAGCAACTTATGACGGGCACATTCATTGGGCCATACCAATGGAGTGTGTTGGATGTAGCCTAAATGCTTTGCATCCATATGGGGGACGCCAAGTAGGTCGGCCAATTTATCAAGATTGTCTTGCGACATTTCACGTTCGTAGATAACAACGGCATTGTCCAAATCACCACCTTTGATAAGGCCGGCATTGAGCAATGGTTCTATTTCGCGAACGAATACGAATGTACGGCTAGCTGATACTTCTTCCTTAAATTTGCTCATATCCTCGAGGGTGGCAAATTGGTTAGGAATGATGGTCGAGTCGTATGATACCAATACATTCAAACTGAAATTATCGTCGGGCAATACTGTGATGAATGAACCGGTTGCTTCGTCGCGGAATTCAATTTTATGCTTAATGATATAGAAATCTTTAATGGCTTCTTGCTCCACAATGCCTACGCGTTCAATTTCGCTAACGTAGTATTTTGCACTACCGTCAAGGATTGGAAATTCAGGGCCATCTACCTGGATAAGGCAGTTGTCAATGCCAAATGCATATAGCGCAGCCAATCCATGTTCAATAGTACTTACCTTAATTCCATTTTTCACCAACACTGTGCCACGAGTTGTTTCGCCTACATTGTCGGCAATGGCATCAATGATGGGTTGTCCTTCTAAATCGACACGTTGAATTTTGTAGCCGTGGTTATCGGGAGCAGGATTGAATGTTACTGTCAAGTCAAGTCCGGTATGAAGACCCTTTCCCTTTAATGAGAAGGCTTCCTTCAAAGTTTTTTGTTTTAGCATGGGCTATTTATTTAATTGTTCTTTTAGTTCGTTTAATTCTTTGCGCAATGCATCTATCTCTTTGTACATATCAGGCAATTTGCGGAAGACAGCTTGCGATTTGAAGTATGGTTTCATTTCCATCGGGGGTGTACCAATCAGTTGTTGATTTGCCTTGATGCTTCCAGGAGCACCCGATTGTGCGCCTAAATTCACCTTGTCGCCAATTGTGATGTGTCCGGCTACTCCAACTTGTCCGCCAAACATACACCATTCGCCAATCTTAGTCGAACCTGCAATGCCTGCTTGTGAAGCCATTACTGTATTTGCACCAACCTCTACGTTGTGAGCTATTTGCACCAAGTTGTCAAGTTTAACGCCTTTGTGGATAATGGTAGCACCCATAGTAGCACGGTCAATACAAGTATTTGCACCAATTTCTACGTTGTCCTCTAAAATAGCGATGCCAATTTGAGGAATCTTTTCGTATCCATCGGGTGTAGGGGCAAAGCCAAAACCATCAGCACCTACCACACTGCCGGCATGCATAATGCAATTGTTGCCCACAATGCAATCGTGATAAACAGTAGCATGTGCATAAAGGATGCAATTTGCGCCTACTTTCGCATTGCGGCCCACTGTTGCATGTGGGTGTAATTCTGTGCCATCGCCAACAATAGCTCCGTCACCTACACAAGCAAAAGGTGCAAGATAAACATCCTTACCGATTTGTGCAGTTGGCGCAACATAAGCCAATGGATCTATACCAACACGTTTTGGGTGGCTTTGTTCGTATAAAGTCATCAATTTCGCCAAACTCTCATAAGCATTGTTCACTTTGATGAGGGTTGCGCTAATGGGTTGTTCGGGAATAAAATCTTTGTTAACCAGTACGATGGACGATTTGGTTTCGTAGATATAGGGAGTGTACTTCGGATTGGAAAGGAATGATAGTGCGCCAGGCACTCCTTCTTCAATCTTTGCGAAGGTATGTACGGTTGCGTTTTCGTCGCCAACAATTTCTCCTTGGACAAATGCGGCTATCTGTTTTGCTGAAAATTCCATACTAGTTTTTGTTAGTTAGTTGATTTCAAATTACAAATTAACAACTTTTTTTTGATATAGCCTTACGCAACGTTAATTATTTTATAATTACTTCTTTTCACGTAAATAACAGATATAATACTTTTTTACCTTCTTGGAGAGGACGGAAAGGTGTAGCATGTCCGATGCCTCGGCGATATTAGTTGTACTTCCGTCATTGTAGAGGATGTCTATGCTATCGTCGGCAGGGTTATACATGTTCTTTTCAATGCTTGGTGTGGAAATGAAGTATCGCGTATCTTCTTTGCTTATATGTAGCTGTTTAGCAATACGTTCGCTAATGGCGTTTAAGCGTTCTTCGGTACAAGGTGTAGGCGATACTTCAACCTTGAAAATCTCACGATTCACCATGCCTTGGCTGAGCGTTGCTAAGATTATGTCGTTATGGTTACACCAAACCTTTAATGCTGTCCAAATGTCGTTGTCATCTAATAGTATAAAGTTTTCCAAACATTTTGGGTCGCTCTTAAAACGCTCTCGATTGATGTCGTTATAAAGGAAAAACTTCAATGCGGGCGATGCAAACAATTCTACTCCTTTGCTTGCAAGTTCCTTAGCACGAAGCAAAGCGCTAACCAGCATGTTTTCGTAGGCCACCGATGTTTTGTGCAGGTAAACTTGCCAATACATCAATCGTCTGGCAACAAGGAAGTTCTCTATCGAGTAGATTCCTTTCGACTCTACCACTAATTGGTCATCCTTTACATCGAGCATTTTTATGATACGTGCAGCGCCAATATTACCTTCCGATACGCCTGTGTAAAAGCTATCGCGGCTGAGGTAATCCAATCTGTCCATATCAAGTTGCCCACTTACTAATTGATGCAAGAAACGCTTTGGATATTCGTCTTTGAATATTTGGATGGCCAATGTCAATTGGCCGCCCACCTCGCGATTGATACATTCCATCAACATCAACGAAATCTCTTCATGGCTGATACCTTGTACAATAGTATTTTCCAAGACGTGTGAAAAAGGGCCATGTCCAATATCATGCATCAATATAGCTGCTTTTACGGCCTCAGCTTCACTGTCAAAGATGAAATTTCCTTTAGCACGAAGGTGTTGTATCGCTTCGCTCATTAAATAAAAAGCACCGAGCGAGTGTTGGAAACGCGTGTGTTGTGCACCGGGGTACACCACCGACGAAAGTCCCACTTGCTTGATGCGGTTTAAACGTTGCAAAAGAGGATGCCGTACAATGTCGTACAGCAATCCTCTTGGTATGTTGATGAACCCGAATACGGGGTCATTGATAATCTTGCTTGCTTGCATATTAGAGAATGGCTTTCAACTGCTCGGCCATTTGTGCTTGCACTTCTTTAGCGGCTTGGCGGGCAGCTTGCGCAAAGTTTTCGGTTTTGTCCACATAGATGATTCCTCGGCTTGAGTTAACAATCAAACCGCAAGTTTTGTTCATGCCATATTTACAAACTTCTTCTAACGAACCACCTTGTGCACCTACGCCTGGTACCAATAAGAAGTGATTGGGCACAATCTTGCGAATATCTTCAAACGCACGTCCTTGTGTTGCGCCTACTACATACATCATTTGCTCGTCGTTGGCCCATTCTTGGCTTTTGCGGAGCACCTTTTCAAACAAGCGTTCGCCTTGTGGGTCTTCGGTTAGTTGGAAGTCGTGCGAGCCTTTGTTGCTTGTCAGTGCCAATAGGATAACCCACTTACCTTCGTAGGTCAAGAACGGAGTTACAGAATCTTCGCCCATGTAAGGAGCTACGGTAACAGAGTCGATATCCATCTCTTCGAAGAAGGTACGCGCATACATTTGCGATGTATTACCAATATCACCGCGTTTAGCATCGGCAATAATGAATTGATCTGGATAATTCTTCTTAATGTATTCTACAGTCTTTTCAAACGAAATCCAACCCTTTACGCCCATGCTTTCATAGAAAGCGAGGTTGGGCTTGTATGCGATGCAGAGGTCAGCTGTAGCATCAATAATGGCCTTATTGAAAGCAAAGATTGGGTCTTCTTCTTTCAAAAGGTGTTCGGGAATTTTCTTTATATCAGTATCAAGTCCTACGCAAAGAAATGATTGCTTGCGCTTGATGTTTTCGAATAATTGTTCTTTAGTCATATCTTTGATGTTTTTTACAATTCGCTTTCTTTCAATCGTTCTGCATTTTCGGCTACGATAAGGTGGTCGATGCAATCTTGAATGTTGCCATCCATAAACGAGGCAAGGTTGTAGATAGTGTAGTTAATGCGATGATCGGTGATGCGTCCTTGTGGGTAGTTGTAAGTACGGATTTTAGCCGAACGGTCGCCTGTCGAAACCATTGTCTTACGCTTGCTGGCAATGTCGTCGATGTATTTTTGATGCTCTTTGTCGTAGATAAAGGTACGCAAACGGCTCAGGGCACGCTCCTTGTTCTTTGGTTGGTCGCGTGTTTCGGTACACTCAATAAGAATCTCTTCTACAGCACCAGTAAGCGGGTTCTTCCAGTTATAGCGCAAGCGGACACCCGATTCTACCTTGTTCACGTTCTGACCACCTGCACCACTGCTTCGGAAAGTATCCCATTTTATTTCGCCTTCGTTGATAACAACGTCAAACTCTTCGGCTTCGGGAAGTACAGCAACCGATGCGGCAGATGTATGTACGCGGCCTTGTGTCTCGGTTGCCGGTACACGTTGCACGCGGTGAACGCCCGATTCGTATTTCAGTGTGCCATACACACCATCACCCGTAACCGAACAGATGATTTCCTTATAACCACCGACTGCTCCTTCACTGGCACTTGATACCTCTAAACGCCAACCTTTCTGCTCGCAATACTTGGTGTACATACGGAAAAGGTCGCCGGCAAAGATTGCTGCTTCATCGCCACCTGTACCACCACGAATTTCAAGGATAGCATTGCGGCCATCTTGAGGGTCGGCAGGGATGAGCAGTAGCTTAATCTCCTCTTCCAATTGAGGCTGACGAGTTTGGCATGCATCAAGCTCTTCACGAGCCATTTCGCGCATTTCGGCATCACTTTCGTTGGCTATAATCTCTTTGGCCTCCTCAATGCCGTTCAATACTTGTATGTATTCCTTGCGGGCATTCATCAAGTCGCCCAACTCTTTGTATTCCTTTGTCAACTTTACGTAGCGCTTTTGGTCACTAATCACCGCAGGGTCGGTAATCAGTGTAGATACCTCTTCGAAGCGCGCTACAAGCCCTTCCAATTTTTCTAATAGTGTATTGTTATCTGCCATACTTATTATTCAGCCAAAGGGACTATTAGTAGGTAAATTCACCAAATTCACTTTGGATAATCAATTCCTTCTTGCCTTCGCTCTCTTCGATGCGGCCGATGATTTGTGCATCGATACCGAAACTCTTCGAGATGGCGATAACCTCTTCGGCATGTTCGGGCGAGAGATATACTTCCAAACGATGTCCCATGTTGAACACCTTGTACATTTCGGCCCAATCGGTGTTGCTTTGCTCCTTGATAGTCTTGAACAAAGGAGGCACTGGGAAAAGATTATCTTTGATAACACGGCAATTGTCGCCAACAAAGTGAAGTACTTTGGTTTGCGCACCCCCCGAGCAGTGTACCATACCGTGGATTTCAGGGCGAAGTGCATCGAGCAACTTCTTCACTACTGGTGCGTAAGTACGGGTAGGAGAGAGAACCAATTTGCCGGCATCAATAGGAGAGCCTTCTACGGCATCAGTCAACTTCAAACCACCGCTATATACCAACTCTTCGGGTACACCAGCATCGTAGCTTTCGGGATATTTCTCTGCCAAGTATTTGCTGAATACATCGTGACGAGCGCTGGTCAAACCATTGCTACCCATACCACCATTGTATTCCTTTTCGTAAGTTGCTTGTCCATACGATGCCAAACCTACAATCACATCACCCGGACGGATGTTTGCGTTGTTGATAACATCGCTACGTTTCATGCGACAAGTCACGGTACTATCCACGATGATAGTGCGCACCAAGTCGCCTACGTCGGCAGTTTCGCCACCGGTTGCATAAACGCCTACGCCCATTTCGCGCAATTCGGCAAGCAACTCGTCTGTACCATTGATGATGGCACTGATTACTTCGCCAGGCACAAGCAGTTTGTTACGGCCAATGGTCGAAGAAACCAAGATATTATCTACCGCACCCACACAAAGCAGGTCGTCAATGTTCATGATAAGTGCATCTTGTGCAATGCCTTTCCATACACTCAAGTCGCCAGTTTCCTTCCAATACATGTAGGCCAACGACGATTTTGTTCCGGCACCATCGGCATGCATAATGTTGCAATACTCAGGGTCACCGCCCAAGATGTCGGGGATTATCTTACAGAAGGCTTGTGGATAAAGACCTTTATCAATGTTTTTGATGGCATTGTGCACATCTTCTTTCGATGCGCTCACACCGCGCATCATGTATCGCTGATTGCTCATGGGATATATTGAGTTAGTTTTTATTCATTTTGAGTATGCAAAAATAATGCAATCTTATTAGAGAACAAAATTAGTGAGCTTCTTTTTTTATAAGTACGCGTGCGTAAATAGGTGGTTTTGTAAATATTTGCAACCATCTTAAACGAAACATGGCAACCCGTAAAGGCTGCCATGTTATGATTGTATTTTTAAGTTCTCTTTATGGAAGAATAGGTTCACCCATTTCAGAGTTTTCTACATTGTTTTCATCCAATTTGAAGAGCATGAAGTTTGGATTTTCTGCAGTGCAAGGAGTCCATTCGCCATCTTCTGCGCCATTCGGATTGCTATACTTAGCAAAGTTTGTCCAAGCGGTCAACATCTTTTCAGCCAAGTCCCAGTCGCCTTGTGTCCAAGGACGCCAACAGTGCTTCAACGACTTGAATACATACCACAAGTCAGAAGAGTGGAAAGCACCCTTCAAGCGTGCAGTCACTTCAGGATGTGAGCCATCGTCTGGCAATGGACGAGCAAATTCGTAAGCCCATGCTTTGCCACCCTTTTCAGCGCGAACCTTACAGAATTCTGCAATGCCAGGAGCCATAGAACCCATGTCGTTCAATGTGTAACCAATCATATAAGGAACATCGGCCAACGAACCATCGCGAGTGGCATCGTCGAACGATTCCAAGCTAACATAACCATCGATCATCGGACGAGCAGTGATAAATGCACGGTCGCCACTAGCTGCATTGTAGAAGTTACCAGCAGTGTAAATCATTTCGGTAGAAGCTCTACGCATTTTAGCCAAGTCGGTAAAGCCAGCCCAATCCATTACTTTCTTAGTTTCCAATTCGGCTTCCTTCAATGTTTGAGGGCCACCGAATAAAGAACGTGCAGGCATAGCAGCAACAGCTTGTTGGTTTTCAGCAGCAGGGATGTTGATACCACCGCCACTCATGATAACGGCTTTGTGGAAAAGACCACGAGCAAGTGGAGATTCGCAGATAGTCTTCACGCTACCTGCACCAGCACTTTGTCCAAAGATGGTTACGTTGTTAGGGTCACCACCGAATTGTTCAATATTTTTCTTAATCCATTTCAATGATTCAATTTGGTCAAGGATACCATAGTTACCCGATACACCTTGAGGACTTTCTGCTGCCAACTCTGGGTGAGTGAGGAAACCGAATACGCCCAAGCGATAGTTGATCGATACGAGCACTACATCTTTGCTTGCCCATTCTTGTCCGTCGAATTCAGGTTCCGAGCCCCAACCTTCGCGGTAACCACCACCATGAATCCACAATGCTACAGGTAATTTCTTATCTACTTGTCCGGGAGCTTTTGTCCATACGTTCAAATACAAGCAATCTTCGCTATAAGGAGCTTCCTTACCATATCCCCATTCGGTTGCATATCCACCAGGATAGTGAACAGCTTGATAGCCTGGATGACCGAAAGTGTCGGCAATCTTCACACCTTCCCAAGCAACTACAGGTTGTGGAGCCTTCCAACGCAAATCGCCGATAGGAGCTGCAGCATAAGGGATGCCGCGATAAACATACACACCAGGATTGTCGGCCAATACGCCTTGTACTTGACCGCCTTCAATTGTTAATACAGGATTGTCCACTACCGAAGTGCAACCCAACAATGCCAACAATGGCAATGCCAATAACCATTTTTTCATAAATGTTGTTTTTAATAATTAATGTTTTTCATAATACAACAATTGTGTTTGTTGTCCGACTGCAAAGGTATTAATAAAATTTTTTAATCAAACAGTTTGGATAAAATAACTTTTTGTTTGCTGGATGGTTTTGTTTAATAACCCTATAAAATATATATGCCGGTGATAAGCGTAGTGCTATCATCGGCATATATATTTATGTCTCATTATTGTTCCTTTTCGTTCCATTTGTGTGGAACTACAACGGGTGGATGAGTGGGAACAAACTCTTTTACCGTATCGGTAGGTTCTGTTTGTTCTATGGGTTTAGTTGGCTCGTTCTTTGTTGTCCTGCACGAACAGAGCATTACCAACGACAGCATGATAGCTGCCGTCGGAATGATTATGAAATGTTTGTTTCTATTCTGCATCTTTCCAAGATTTATTCATTATTACAGGTGGATGTGTAGGTTTGTAGTTCGATGGCTTATACGATTTAGTACGGGCAGAAGCAGCCGCTTTACGATTGATGGCATCGTATTCCACGAAATCTTCGTAATCATATTCCCAACTGTCGCCATAAGCTAACTTATGAATGCGATAATAAATAGCTTCGCGACTTGGTGCATTGAAGCCACCCGTGTTGTAACGCATAATGCTGTTTTCGGTTGGTCGCCAAACACCCGTCCAATAGGTCAAGCCACCTTCGTATGCGCCAAGACCATCGTTTGCATAACGGGTATCATTAATGAACTTGCTCCAACGGATTGTGTTCAAGTTGTCTGTGAAGTCAACATTCTTCCACCACCCCCAATTGGCTTGTTGTTCTTTTGTTTGGGTTACATAGTCAGATGGCACTTCACCCATATCCTCGTAAGCATATTCGTCCGCGAGTTTTGCAAAGCCATGTCCGCATGCTTCGTGATGAAGCAATTGTGCAAAGGTTTCGGCATCACCACCTTTGGGGAAATATGCAACCGAAGGACCGCTACCATATGTACTTGTTGCATCTGTAGGATAATACATATAGCAAGTTCCGGCATAATTGTCCGAGTTCATGGCAACGATTAACAACGCTTCGTCCATTCTTTCTTCGCTTATTGCTTTTAGTGCATAGTCAAAGGCTGCATCATCGTTTCCGCCTACATAAGTACCGTCGCCAAAGAATCCGTCCAAAGCGGTATTTCCATATTCATATCCCTCTGTTGCAGATACTACATTTATATAATGTACATTAAAGAGTTCCTTAAACGATTTATACGGTTCTTCAGTAAAGAGGTTTTCGTATAGATTTTCCATATCAGCTTTGTATGTACCATCAGCAATTTGACGATCGGAATAGGCATCGCCCATTAGCACTATATCAATTCCATTACCCTTTGTGGCAGTTTGTAGGGTTATCACTTTACCATCGTTAGAGTAGTCGGAGGAAATGTATGTGTCTATTTCAGGTAAATCTGTGTAATTATACCCTTTAATATATCCTCTATATGGAGTCCAATCAGGTGAACCCATATATGCTTCTAATGATTGTTTGGGAACATAAATTGTTAAATGAGGGAATAATGATGGTTTTTCATCGGGAGAATTATGACCAATTACAGGAGGAATAGGGGCACGCAAATATACAGTTTCTAATTTTTCACATCCGTCAAATGGATCAACTCCTATTATTCTCATATTTGCAGAAATAGTTATAGTCTTGAGATTGGGGTTGTTCCATAAAATATATCCCAAAGGAATTTCATATGGTCGGCAACTTATTGCGTCTCCAACGGTTAGTACATCATCAGAAATAACAACATTTTCCAATTCTGGCTTTTGAGCGAGAACTCCATAACTTAGTTTTGTCACACCTTTTGGAGTTGTGTAATTTGTTAGACTTTTTGGAGCTACATATATTAATGTTCCATCAATAACCAAACTACGATTATCTTCCAAAACATTTTCTCCATAGATTTTTTCTATATTATAGCTTCCGGTAAAGGATTCTTGTGATGCTATATCTACTAATGATTGGGGGAATGTAATTTCTTTTAATGTTTCAGCATTGTAAAAACAGTAAGATTCAATGCCTTCTACATCGTTAGGAATAGCATATGAAGTTAGTCCTGCACCAGAAGCAAAACTTATCATAAAACGTTTCCCTAATCCTCTATAGTCATCAACGATAAGACCATATCCATCGTCAGATATATAATTGCAATCACCCCTAAAAGCTTTAATATTCTCAGAAGCATTCAAAAATGGATAGCCTTCAATGTTAATTAATGTACTTGGCAAGTACACATATTCAAGATTATCATCCTTGTCGCTATATCCCATAAAGGCTTTAAAACCGACATATTCAACGCCTTCGCTGATAGTTATTGTGTTTAAAGTATTGTATGCAAAAGCATTGCCTCGGATTTGTTTTACACCTTGTGGTATACTATATTCAGTTATTCCATAGGGCGCAAAACTATGAATTGCATTGTCAATAATCAAACATCTTCCATCGTCACTTGATAATGGACCAAAAAACTTTGATAATTTCGAGCAGTGCGTAAAAGGGTTATTTGCAGAACTTATATCAGACTCTTCTTCGATTAATAAATTAGTACTATTTATAAACACTTCTTCTAGATTGCTACAATTCCAAAAAGCATACAATCCTATTCTGTTTATCGTTTTAGGCAAGTATATTGATGCCAGATTTGTCTTATCTGCAAAAGACTGTTTGCCTATTTTAGTAACAGGAGCATCAAATTTAATTAAACCTTTCCCATTTTTATATTCATTGGATATAATATTTGCATTAAATGGCCAGTCATTGGCATCTGAAGCTAAAGATATTGTTTGTCCGTCAGTTGTTTTATACCAAATCTCATTATCCGGTATAGCCGTAGGGTCAATCTGTATGCCCAAATTTCCTTCTTGTTCTACTTTATATTCCAACTTTAATGTTCCATCGGGAGATTGAACGGTTACTGTTGCGCTACGATAGTAGCCCGTGTTCGGCTCAAGTAGTAGCGTGATTGTCTGTTTCTCCATTGCACGAGTTGCGGGTACTACCGAAATCCAACTCTTTGCTTCTTCGGGAATCACTGCTTCGCATGCCACATTCGACAAGAATTCCAAGGTCATTTCGCCACCTTCGGCTGTTGCATTCTTCTGTGCGGCATCCTCTTCCACTTGTAAACCTGCTTCCTCGAAGGTGATGCTATGCATAATAACCTTATAGCCATCGGATACAAGAACAATCAGCTTGCTATATTCGTCGATTGTTGCACCGGTCTTTATTTCTATTTTGCCAGTCAAGCCGCTTTCATCGTCAGCAACCACCTTTGCTTTTATATCAGCAGACGAAACGACTTCTACAGTAGCTGTTTCTACTGATGTTGTTACCGTGTAACCAATGCTTCGAGTGGAGTTGGGCGACATCACTACTAAATCAGCATCATTGAAAGCAATGCTTAAAGGTTGAGCTTTCGGAAGGGTGATGATTGTTCCGTCGACCAAAGTAAAATAAACATTCTCTTCGTCTTCTGTTACTTCGCTGAAGAAAGAATCTCCATTTTCACCATCCTTTCCGTCAGTTCCGTCCTTACCATCCTCGCCGATTGCTTTGCCGAGTTGCGTCCAAGTAACACCATTATCGTATGAGATATACCAATAATCGTTTTCAATCTTCAGTATTGGCGTAATCCCGTCTTTCCCATCAACGCCATCCTTGCCATCAACACCATCCTCTCCGTCTTTCCCATCAACACCATCTTTGCCGTCAATGCCAACAGCTTTGATTTTATTTCCCTTCTCATCGGTCAACCATTCACCATCCAAAATCCAATAATAGATTCCGTCGCTATCTTGCTTTACACCAATCACCGGTGTGTAACCATCTGCACCATCTTTCCCATCAACACCATTCTTACCATGATAGATGGTAATAGCTTCTGCTTTGGCAAATGTAATGGTATAACCAATAGTCACACCATCTTCTGTAACAGGCGTTACGCCGGTTACATAGTCATTCTTCTGCAAAGCCGTAACAATGGTTTGCAAGGATGAAATGTTGCTGTTCATTTGGTTACAAAGCTGTTCAAGTTTAAGAACACGGTTTTCAAGATTGTCAACACGCCCCATCAATGCGGAGTCGTCATACTCTTTGCTACATCCAACCAATAGTAGCATCATCACTAAAGCGATAAAAGATAATGTTTTTCTCATATGCTTAAAGTTTTAAGGGTTAATAAATATCGTCTTAAACTGGAAAGATAAAAGAATGTGCTGTACCCTAAGCCCCAAGACAAAAAGAAACGCAGGTGTCATCTTTTATGTCCTTCGTCGTTGAGGTCTTAGGATACCTGAATATACAAAGAAACAAGATGCACCTACGCTATACGTAGGCATCTGCCATCTTATTCTTATCGTATATTCTTGAAAGTTCCTAAGTTCCAACGACGATATAGAATAATAGCAAACGCTAATATTTTTCCATAAAATGTCGGCCACCAACGCTTCGGTAGCTTTCACCCACAAAAATAGGAAATTAAAATTATATAAAGCAAACTTTTACGAATATTTCTTTCTATACTGTTGTAAAGCATATCAGTGTTTGTCCGCTCTTCAAACTATTCTCTTGTTCATTTACATATAGATGTAAGCCTACTTACGTATAGGATGTAAGTGTACTTACAATAGGATGTAAGCCTGCTTACATGATATATGTAAGTGGCGTAAGTAATAAGAGAGGGAGATGATAGATATAAGTAGAGGTGGATTCAGTATAATATAAATAGAAAAGCCGCGACGCAATGCCACGGCTTTATGCTATGAATGAAGCAGTTTATCAATCCAAAACGATAGGTTTGTGCTTCGGTACCAATGTCTTCATTACTGTCCATGCAATGAGGTATGCAACGGCACAGATACAGAAGATAATGAAGTAACCGGCTGGCTTGCCTACGAATCCCATAAAGCTCATTTGGCTTTCGGCTGCATAATCGAACAATACACCGGCACCTTTATTAATAAGGAACGATGCAATACCGCCCGCCATAGTACCGATACCAGTAATGGTGGCAATGGTCGATTTTGGGAACATATCGCCAATGGTCGAGAACAGGTTGGCCGACCATGCTTGGTGTCCGGCACCTGCCAAACCAATGATGATTGCAGGGAACCATACAGAGATGCCTTGAAGTGGTTGCGCAAACAATGCGAACAAGGGGAAGAAGGCGAAAATCAACATGGCCAACATACGACCTGCGTATGGCTCCATGCCTCGCTTTTCAACGAACAACTTAGGCAAGTATCCACCGCCAATAGAAACAATGGTTACGATTAAGTAGAGTACAAATACCAACATCTTACCGGTAGTGGTTTGCATGGAGTAACCACATTCCGAGAAGTAGGCCGGAGCCCAGAATAGATAGAACCACCATACACCATCGGTGAAGAACTTACCGCTGATGAACGACCATGTTTGGCGATAGCGGAAGCATTGGAAGAAAGGAATGGTCTTTTCCTTCTTCTCTACATCTTTCTTCTCTTCGGCGGCGCTATTCTTTTCGTCTTGAAGGATGTATTCAAGTTCGGCGGCACTTACATGCTTTGATTGCTGAGGCTTTTCGTACATGTAAATCCAGAAGAACATCCAAGCAAAGCCTAATACACCAATAATGATGAAGGCCATTTCCCAACCGAAAGCATCGGCAAGGATAGGAATAGAAAGGGGAGCGGCCAACGCACCTACCGATGAACCGGCGTTGAAGAGCGAAGTGGCATAGGCGCGGTCTTTCTTCGGAAAATATTCGGCGGTCACTTTGATAGCAGCGGGGAAGTTACCGGCTTCGCCCAATGCCAAGATGGCGCGGCAAACCAAGAACAACCATACGCTAACGGTGGCTACGGCGAGAGCCACTTGCGAACCGGCTTCGAGTGCTTTCAATGCTTCGATAGATTCAATACCTTCGATGTGCATGGTTGCCCAGCCGCATCCGGCATGCATACAAGCACCTACCGACCATACGAAGATGGCCCAGAGGTAACCCTTCTTAGTACCCATCCAATCCACGAAACGGCCGGCAAACAAACTTGCTACGGCATAGAAGATGGAGAAGAATCCGGTAATGGTACCATAGTCGGAATCTGTCCAATGAAATTCGGGTGCAATGTAGTCTTTCCAAGTCAACGAAAGTACTTGGCGGTCCATGTAGTTGATAGTAGTTGCTACAAACAAGAGTAGGCAAATCCACCAACGCCAATTAGTTTTTTTTGTCATTTGATTCATGTTATTTAGGTTTTTATTTTAATCCGTAGGCTTATACTCCTGTGTATATGGAGTGAAAATCGGCTCAAATATAGAATCTTTTCCGCATTATTCAAATAAAAAAATGGAAAAAGAGGTTTTTCGATTGTTATCGCACACGAAATATGCGTGGATAGGATGTTTTTATTATCTTTGTCGCTCGATAAATTCAATTAGCTATGGATGTTGCATTGTATTTGATTCCGGTAACGTTGGGCGATACTACCATCGAAAGAGTGTTGCCGGCATACAACAAAGCGGTGATTCAGGGTATCCGCCATTTTATTGTGGAAGATATTCGTTCGGCGCGTCGTTTTTTGAAGAAGGTCGATTCGTCTATCGACATTGATGCCCTTACGTTCTATCCGTTGAACAAGCACACGCCTATGGAGGCGGTAGCAAGCTACTTGCAACCCTTGCAAAAGGGCGAGCCGATGGGTGTGATAAGCGAAGCCGGATGTCCGGCGGTGGCCGATCCGGGTGCCGACGTGGTGGCCATAGCACAACAGAAAGGTTTGAAGGTGGTGCCGTTGGTAGGCCCGTCGTCTATCCTATTGTCGGTAATGGGCTCAGGTTTCAACGGACAAAGCTTTGCTTTCAACGGCTATCTGCCTATCGAACCTCCCGAACGAGCTAAGAAATTGAAGCTATTAGAGCAACGTGTCTATACCGAACATCAAACGCAATTGTTCATCGAAACACCCTATCGCAACAACAAAATGCTCGAAGATATCATGCACAATTGTCGCCCACAAACCAAACTTTGCATTGCGGCAAATGTGACGTGCGAGGATGAATACATCTGTACGCGCACCATTAAAGAGTGGAAGGGAAAGTTGCCCGATTTGAACAAGATTCCTTGCATCTTTTTGCTATATAAATAAAGATTTAAATCATCACTTTCAGCAATTCTTCGGCCGTTACACCATCCAGGTAAGCGGCAATGTAGTGCTTTGCCAATTGCAGGGCGATGGCATCGCGTTCGTATGCAATGCCTGCAAGCGAATCTTCGAGCTGAGCAATGGGAAGATTTCCTAAGAAATCGCCTTCGAAGCAGCATTGCTCAATCATACCTTTGTTTATACATAGGTGTATGGTAACAGTGCCGCACGATAGCTTGGCCGTTTGTGTAAGAGTGGCTTGTGGCGCGTGCCCATAAATCCAATGCCAGTCGGCAAACTTCTGTTCGGCCAGTTGCTTTATTTCTGCCAACATCTTTTCGCTCATGCACGGAAGCTGTTCGGTGCATCCACCGGACAAAGTGCGTAGAAGCGCTGAACGAAATGCATGGATATCCGCAAATTGCGGTAAGAAATCCTTCAGGTTGCCCACTCTGCTTCGCACCGATGCAATACCCTTGGCTTCCAACTTAATGGCGGGTGGAGTTAATACTTGTGATAGTACCTCCACATCCACGTCGTACATCAATGTGCCATGCACCATCATCCTGTTCTTTGCTACTCGTTTGGCAAATCCAGATACCTTCAAGCCGTTCACTAAGATGTCGTTTCTTCCCGATAGCGTAGCCGGTACACCCAATTGTTGCAATGCTTGTTGCATCATACGCGCATATTCGGGATAGTCGCTTTCCATCTCCTTTGTTGCCCCCACGATGGTGTAGTTCAGGTTTCCCCAATCGTGATACACGGCACCACCGCCCGTAACGCGCCTTGCCAACGTAATGTTGTGCGCCTTCAAGTAAGGCACATTCACCTCCGTGTGTACTTGCTGATTGGCGCCTATGATAACCGATGGCCGGTTTTGCCATAAGTAGAAAAACGGCTCGTTGGCGATGTCGTGCTCCAAGCAATACTCATCGAAAGCCATGTTGAAGTAAGGGTCGGTATGTGGATTAAGCAGGTAGCGCATACAAACAAAAACTATTTTTTGCAAAGATAGCGCATTCTTTCCTTATTCCGCAATTTTGAGTCGGAAAGAATCTTCATGTGCTCGTTATATTCGTATTCAAAATAGTAACTGAACACCCCTTTTCCTATGTTGTCATCTATCTGCTTCCATGTCCACGGCTTGGTTTTTAACTCATGGGGCAGTAATGGCTTCTCTTCTTTTGCCAGCTCTAAAACGAAGAGGTAGGTCAGCCGTTTGTATCCGCCATACTCCATGTAGTAGCGGCTGACAAACTTTAGGTTATCATTCGGCAAATGCGGAAAACGCTCTCTAAGCATGCGGTAAGCCCCTTGTTCTAAGCTCTCTTTGAAAAAGAGGTGCCCCTCTATCAATACGTCCTGCTTACCCTTGTCGTAAGAGTATCTGTCCGATCGCTCGTGTAGCCACTCCATCCCATTTTGTATCACGCTGATGCGAATCATCGGGTGGATATACTTCTTCCGACTATCGCCCGACAAGCATTTCCCAATAACATCGCCTCGCGTATTCACAATGGGCAATACAATCACCTTTCGCATCATGCGGTTGAAGTAGCGTAGTGATAATTGGTTCACTATCATCGTAGCAAGCAAGACAATACCCGGTAAGATAGCAAACAACCAATAATTCATCCGCTTGTTACTTGTGCCGGCAAATAGCCAACAGAGCAAAGTGATAAATGCTTGAATAATCAATAAAACGAAAATGATTTTCGATGAGGCCATCAATGTCTCAAAAGTAATGCGATAGCGATGCTTCTTCTCGGCATTGGTGGGCCGATGCGTGCGCAATCCTTTCTGAACAAAGATAACGAGGACGGCGGGTAGCGTTACGGCTATCTCTATCACAAGCGATTGATAGCTATCGGGACAATGACAAAAGCTGATGCTATGACTTAGCGACATTAACATCAACATAAAGGTGGCACTAAAAAGCAATACCTGCTTTGGCTCTTTCTGTAGGCGAATCCATACAAATACCGATGCCAACACACCGATTAGCGTGCCGATGTAGATAGCTTGCTCGTGTGGAATGAAGAACGCAAGCAAGATAGCCAACAATCCAGGGATAAGTCCCAATGCCAGATTGAAGCGTAGCGATAAATGGGTATCAAGATGTGTCATTAGTAAGTGCTTGATTGGTTATTTCTACCTTGGTAACAACCAAGCACCTACTAATGTTTTGAATTTTTTAGAAAATTTTGGCTGATTATAAGTTTTCTTTAAAGAAGTTGGTCAGCTTGGTGTAGAGGTGCATGCGTGTGTAGCCACCAAAAATGCTATGGTTGCGGTTGGTATATATTTGCATGTCGAATTGCTTGCCCAGTTGCACCAAGTGTTCGGCATACTCGGCACAGTTTTGGTAGTGTACATTGTCGTCCGCCATGCCATGTACCAACAACAACTTGCCATGAAGCTTGTCGGCGCGTGTAAAGGCCGAGCTTGCTTGGTAGCCATCGTGGTTCTCTTGTGGTGTGCGCATAAAGCGTTCGCCATAAATGGTGTCGTAGTAGTTCCAATCGGTCACGGCCGCCACGGCTACACCGGCTTTGAAGATAGGTGTACCTTCGCTCATGGCCATCAGTGTCATGTATCCACCAAAGCTCCATCCCCAAATACCAATGCGATTTTTATCTACATAGGGCAGTTCGCTCACATACTTAGCGGCAGATACTTGGTCTTCCGCCTCTTTCACTCCGAGGTTAAGGTATGTGCATTTCTCAAACTCGGCACCGCGTCCGCCGGTACCTCTACCATCTACGCACACCACGATGAATCCTTGCGAGGCCATATAGGTTTCCCAGCTCACGCTATAGTGGTCGAGCACCTCTTGCGAGCCTGGGCCACTATATTGATACATCAATACCGGATATTTTTTCGATGCTTGGAAGTTGGTTGGTTTCATCATCCAGCCGTTCAGTTCGGTACCCCTTTCGGTAGTAAAACTGAAGAACTCGGTTTGTGGCAATTGGCGTGCCGATAGTTTCTCCTTCAGTGCGGCATTGTCTATGAGGGTGGTCAGCACCTTGCCGCTATTGTCGTTCAGTGTCACCACGGTGGGGGTAGTGGTGTTGCTGAAACGGTTTAGGTAATACTTCATGTTGCTACTGAATTGCGCACTGTTTGTACCCGCGTTGGCAGATAGTTTGGTCTTCTTTCCTTTGCGGTCAACCTTATAGATAGCCTGTTGCAAGGGGCTCTCCTCGTTGCTGCTATAGTAGAAACTACCATCGGCTTCGTCATATCCCAAGAACTCCTTCAACTCATAGTTGCCGGAAGTGATTTGTTTCACCAACGTGCCATTCATGTTGTACCAATAGAGATGGTTGAATCCACTCTTTTCGCTTACGAAGCTGAAGTTTTGGTCGTAGAAGTGAATCTCGTCGAAGATGCGCTCTTTGATGTAAGTGTCCGTTTCGTCGCGCAACACCAGTTTGCACACCTTGCTACGAGGGTTGCAGAAGTAAAGGTCGAAGCGGTTTTGGTGACGATTCAGCGTCATGATGGCCAACTTCTCAGGGTCTTTGGTAAAGCGAATGCGCGGAATGTATCCATCCTTATCCAATGGAACATCCATTTGGCGTGTAACACGTGTCTGTATGTCGAACGTATGTACCGATACCTTCGAATTTACTTCACCTGTTTTGGGATATTTATACGTATAGGCACCCGGATACTTTTCGAATTCGGTGAGGCGCGGACGTTCACCGGCATAGAGAGGGAAACTGTATGAAGGCACTTCCGATTCATCCCAACGGATAAAGGCCAACATCTTGCTATCTGCACTAAACTCGATGGCGCTATTGAAGGCAAACTCCTCTTCATATACCCAGTCGGGGATACCGTTCAGCACTTGGTTGAATTTACCATCCTCGGTCACTTGGCTTTCGCTATTGCCAAAGTGCGTCTTTATCAAGAAAATGTTATTGTCGCGT
>JAGBWA010000035.1 GCA_017630035.1 Bacteroides sp. | reverse complement strand
CTTCTTTAGATTCTATCGCAAAATCATATTTCGATGAGGATTTGATAATATGCTCTGTGAATCCTGAAACCAAGGAAATAACAGATAAGAGTGACCCAAAGAAACAAGTTCGTTTATATGCAATCAAATCGGAAATAATACCAACCAAACTGGATTTGTCCGATGGAGTGCAACTCATAATATACAATCCTTTCAACCTTATCATTGAACGTATCGGCACACTATTACTCGGCACACTCATCATCATGCTGTTCATCATTGTGTGCCTTATCTATCAAACGAACCTTATATTTATATTGAAACGGATTCTGCAACTTCGCGAAGACTTTACCTATGCCCTGATTCACGACATGAAGTCGCCCCTCAGCACCATCTTCATGACACTGAACTTCCTGCATAGCGGGCGGATGGATGGTAAGCCGGAGATGAAAGAGAAGTATTTCCAGATAGCCGAAGAGGAGTCCGACAAACTGCTGAAGCTGACCAACAAGGTGCTAACCATATCGAAACTGGAGAAGCAGAAAATGGAAATGCGCCTGAGCTGCGTTGCCTTGGCACCCATGCTGGAAAGACTTATCGAGAAGTTCAAGGCCAAAAGCGAGAAGCCGCTGCACTTTGCATTAGACCTGAAAGTGCCCACCGTAGCGGCCGATGAGGAGTACTTGGAAGAGGTGTTCAGAAACTTGATAGACAATGCCGTGAAATACTCCGGTGAGGAGGTGAAGATTACCATCTCATCGGAAAGCAACGATACGTACACCATCATCAGGGTACACGACAACGGCATGGGAATAGCACGGAAGCACCTGCCCTACGTGTTCAACAAGTTTGAACGCGGAGCAGCCAGCAAACGCATTCGCAAAGGGGGTGCAGCCGGCTTCGGATTAGGACTGAGCTTTGTGCAACAGGTTATCGAAGCCCACCAAGGCAACGTGTTTGCCAACAGCATTGAAAACGAATTTACCGAAATATCTATCTTTTTACCAAATACAACCGAAGTATTATGATTAAACTGTTACTTGTAGAAGACGATGCCAACCTGCGCTACATTGTGCAGTCGGGTCTGGAAGAACTGATTGGCGGATACGAGATTGTTACCGCCTGCAACGGCAAGGAGGGACTGAAGGCTTGGGAAGAACAGAAACCGGACATTATCCTGTCCGACATAGACATGCCGGAGATGGATGGCTACGAAATGGTGAAGCGCATACGCGAAACGGATGGCAACACGCCCATCTTGTTTGCATCGGCATTGGTGTCGCCCAAGGATGTGAAGAAGGGATACGACGTGGGGGTGAACAACTACGTGAAGAAGCCCTTTGTGCCCGACGAAATGGATGCACACATCCGCGCCATACTGAAAATGAAGGAGGGAAGCAAAAGCCGGAACGAAACGGCATGCTGCAACTTCGGACACTATACACTGGACGAGGCACACGCCACCCTGCGCAACAACGACACGGAAAAGAAGCTGACGCTGACCGTGAGAGAGGCAAAGATATTGCAACTGCTGGCCGAAAACAAGAACGAGGTGGTGCGGCGCGAAGCCATCCTGAGCCGTTGTTGGGACACGGAAGATGACTACTTTGCCTCGCGAAGCCTGGATGTGTTCATCACCAAACTGCGCAAGATATTCGAAGACGACGCTACGATAGAAATAAAGACCGTGCGTGGCGTGGGATTGATGCTACTTGTCAGCTAAGCAAGTGATAGACTCCGCCCGCCAAGGGTTTCAGTACACCCTTCATCTCCAGTTCGAAGAGCAGCATGCTGATGCGGTTGATGGGAAGGGCGGTTTCCATGACAAGGGTGTTGATGTGCATGTCGCCCTGCTTTTGCAAAGTACGCACAATGCGCTCCTCCTCGGGCGACAAATCGAGGAACAGGTTTCGTTGGATAGCGTCGGGCTTGGGCGCAGCGGCCGCCTGCCAACCCATCGCATTCACTAAATCTTCTGCCGAAAGTATCAGTGCCGCCTTATTATCACGAATCAATTTGTTGCAACCGGCCGACGCATCGTCGCTGCTGCGCCCGGGCAGGGCAAAGCAGTCGCGGTTATAGCCATTGGCCAAGTCGGCTGTGATGAGCGAACCACCTTTGTTGGCCGACTCTACCACCAACGTGGCATCGGCCATGCCGGCCACAATGCGGTTGCGGCTGACAAAGTTATAGGGGTCGGGATTGGTTTCGGTGAGGTATTCGGTGAGCAATCCACCGCGTTGAAGCATATCTACAGCCGTCTTTCGGTGAACAGAGGGATAGATGCGGTCCAGACCATGCGCCAACACGCCCACCGTGGGCAGGCCATGCGCCAGCGAAGCGCGGTGCGAATGGATGTCGATGCCATAGGCCAAGCCGCTGACAACAAGCGCATCGGGACAAAGCTGCGCCAAGTCGCGCACAAAGCTGTCACAGAAGTCCTTGCCATACTGGGTGGCGCGGCGCGTACCTACCATGCTGACCACATGCAATGCATTCAAGTTGCAATCGCCCTTGAAGAAAAGGGCTATCGGGGCATCGGGACACTCGCGCAAACGGCTGGGATAGGCCTCATCGTTCAGCGTGAGGCAAGCAATGTTGTTCTTCTCCACAAACTCCAACTCGCGCTTGGCACGCTCGAAGGCTTCGGGGCAGTTCAGTGCATCTACCACGGCTTGGTGGGCTTCGGGCACTAACTGCGGAATCTCCGTGCGACGTTCAAACACTTGTGTGGCACTGCCCAGTGCCTCGACCAAACGTTTGGCTCCCACATGTCCGATGCCCGGACAGAGGGTAAGCGCCATGCTGCTGAGTTGTTCGTTGCGGTTCATATCAATCAAGCTATGGTGTATTGTTCAAAATCCTTATAATCGGTCAGTCGGCCATTCACCAAGAAGACGGTTTCCACCACCGCTTTCACCACCAACTTGCGATCGGCCGCGCGGAAAATCTCTTGGTAAAAGACATACTTGATGCCCTCTTTCTTCAGGTTCAGGCAACAGGTATATTGGTCGCCACTCTTCAGCGGTGTCTTGAAGGCCATGTTGATGCGTGCCACTACGGGGTCGATGCCCTGTTCGTGCAGCCTGGCAAAGCTGATGCCAAGGCTCAGCAGAAATTCGTGGCGTGCATGCTCCAGGTAGTGCTGGTAGTTGGCGTTGTTCACAATGCCTTGCAGGTCGCATTCATAGTCGCGCACCTTCAATGTCAGTTCGTATTGGTATTCCATATTATCCGCGATGCTTTTCAATGTCCAGTCCTTTGAACTTTTTCAGTTCTTCTACTGTGACCAATTTATACAATTTGTCGTTGGGGCGCATCTTTTCCATCTTCATGGAGAAGTGTTCGCCCTTGTGTACGGTATCTACCGCCTTCAAATCCACGCGGGCCTCGTCCAGCGTCATGAAGACGGCACCGGTTGTTGGGCCGGTAATCAACAGTTTGTCGCCCACGCTCACCTCGGCAGCCTCTACCAAGAACTCGGCCACCCCGATGTTGTTGAAGTATTTGACACCTTTTCCCACATATATCTTGCGCTGGGTAGCTGCCGAGCCGTAGTTCTTGGTCCACTCGCCAAGGCGTTGTCCCAGGTAATAGCCATCCCAGAAGCCGCGGTTGAAGACCGTAGCCAAGCGTTCGTCCCAATCGGCAATCTTATCGTCGGTAAACGTGTCTTCCACGTATGCCTTGATAGCCTCTTTGTAGCACTCTACCACGGTGCGCACATATTCGGGTCCGCGGGCACGTCCCTCAATCTTGAACACTCGGACACCGGCATCCATCATCTTGTTCATGAAGTGAATGGTCTTCAAGTCTTTGGGCGACATGATGTATTGGTTGTCAATCTCAAGCTCTTCGTTGGATTCCTTGTCGGTGACGATGTACGAACGGCGGCACACCTGCATGCAGGCACCGCGGTTGGCCGAGTTGTTCATCTGGTGCAACGACAAGTAACACTTGCCGCTGACGGCCATGCAGAGGGCGCCATGACAGAACATCTCGATGCGAATCTGCTCACCGCTTGGGCCGCAGATATTCTCTTCGCGGATGGCGCGATAGATTTCGGCCACTTGGTCGAGGTTCAGTTCGCGGGCCAACACCACCACGTCGGCAAACTGGGCATAGAAGCGCAGTGCCTCCACGTTACTGATGTTCAGTTGGGTAGAGAGGTGGATCTCCTGTCCGATGCTGCGTGCGTAGGTCATCACCGCCACGTCGGCAGCAATCACCGCACTGATACCGGCCTCTTTGGCGGCATCGATAATGGTACGCATCAGCGCCAAATCGTTATCGTAGATAATGGTATTTACCGTCAGGTAACTCTTCATGCCATGCTCGTCGCACGTGCGGGCTATCTCCTTCAAGTCGTCGATAGTGAATGTATTGGCCGAGCGGGCACGCATGTTCAAGTTCTCTATACCAAAGTAAATGGAATCTGCTCCGGCTTGTATGGCCGCCGCCAGCGATTCGCGCGAGCCCACAGGGGCCATTATTTCAAATTCTTTAATCATTCTAAATCTCTGTATTTAATAAGTTGCTGACAAAGATAGTGCAAGCCGAGAGAAGAAAAAAGAAGTTTACTTGTTTTTTTCTTCCGAGGCGCAGCCTATTTTATCTAAAGATAGTGCAGCCGATAAATACGCTTACTTGTAGAGACGTCTCATTGAGGCGTCTCCGTAATCAGTTTGCAATGATGAGACGCCATAATATGACGTCTCTACGCTAATTGTTGTACCTGCAAGGGGGATGTGGTAGGAAAAATAAGCACTCAATATTGTAAACAATTATGCCTATAGAACAATAACAAACCGGCACCCCCTCCAGAATGTATTCTGAGAGGGGGTAGGGTCACATCGTCACTGAGGGTACCTCATATAGTCACTGACCCTACCTCATATCGTCACTGAGGGTGGCTCAGTGATACACGGATGCATGGAAATGATTCAGAATAACCAATTCTGTAAAGAATAATAACCAACTCGCAACAAAATTATCATTTTATGATAATCATTTTATGATAATTGGAAGAAAGTGGCTACTTTTGCCCAAAATATTGATTCGATGAAGATAGCAAACATAGATCTTGGCCCGCGCCCGGTGCTGCTGGCACCGATGGAAGATGTGACCGACCCTGCTTTCCGACTGATGTGCAAGCAGTTTGGAGCGGATATGGTATATACCGAATTCGTGTCGGCCGACGCACTGATACGCTCGGTCAGCAAAACGGAACAGAAGTTGAACATCAGCGATGCTGAACGCCCCGTAGCCATACAGATTTATGGTCGCGACGTGGATACCATGGTGCAAGCCGCCAAGATAGTGGAACAGGCACAGCCGGACATCATCGACTTGAACTTTGGCTGCCCCGTGAAGCGCGTGGCCGGTAAGGGAGCCGGTGCCGGCATGTTGCAGAACATCCCGCTGATGCTGGACATCACACGCTCGGTGGTGAATGCCGTAAAAACACCCGTCACCGTAAAGACACGACTGGGGTGGGATGCCAACAGCAAAATCATCGTAACCCTGGCCGAGCAACTGCAAGATTGCGGCATACAGGCACTGACCATCCACGGCCGCACACGCGCACAGATGTACACCGGCGAGGCCGACTGGACACTGATAGGCGAAACCAAACAGAACCCACGCATACACATCCCCATCATTGGCAATGGCGACATCACCACCCCACAACGCGCCAAGGAGTGCTTCGACCGCTACGGCGTGGATGCCATCATGATAGGCCGCGCCAGCTTTGGCCGCCCCTGGATATTCAAG
This sequence comes from Bacteroides sp., assembly GCA_017630035.1. Lineage (GTDB taxonomy): Bacteria > Bacteroidota > Bacteroidia > Bacteroidales > Bacteroidaceae > Bacteroides. The sequence continues at coordinate 28,284 of JAGBWA010000035.1, read as the reverse complement.
GAGGTGAAGCACTATCTGGAAACGGGCGAAGAGTTGCCCCCTCTCAGTGCTGAATGGCGACTGAACGTATTACGCCAAGAGGTGGTAGATAGCGTGAATTTGCTCGACGAGCGTCGCGGCATTCTGCATGTACGCCGCCACCTGGCCGCCAGTCCGCTCTTCAAGGGCATACCCAACTTCCGCGAAACACGCATCCGCATGCTCCGTGCCGAAACACAAGCCGAACTGTTCCTGATTTTCGAGGAGATAGAACCGATGTTAAACGTTTAATGGTACTCCACAAAATTCCTCCCCTAAGTTAGGGGAGGTGGCTATAAGCCGGAGGAGTGTGTTTTTCAAAGATGTATTCACACACTCCCTCCCCCTACGGGTACTCCCCCTAAGGGGGAGAATTCTGAATTATCACCCCCCAAAGAACTTGCTGGCAAACCAACGTTTGAACATCCACGTTACCACCACATAGAGCACAAAGGCCGAGATAAAACCGGCAATGGCATCGATCAGGTAGTGCGCCTGGATATATACCGTGGCACAACAGAGTAACAGGTAGAAAGGCATGAGGCAAGCAAACAACTTCTTGCTGCCACGCCACGCCATAATCATCAGGATGGTACTGATACCCACATGCGAACTGGGGAAAGCAGCCGTCGGTCGCTCGCCCACCTGTTGCGAGTTCTCTACCAACTGATAGAAGAACCCATGCTCGTAGGCATTGTCGGGCAATAGCTGATAGTTATAATGGAAGTAATCGCCAATGGCCGGAAAGATTCCTTTTGCCAAATTCACCTCACCAATGGCGGGGAAATAGAATTGCGGCCCTGCCACCGGCACAAAGATATAGATGAAGTAGTAGATAAAGAACGAGGCCACAATAACAAAAGCCACCTTCTCCAACAGCTCGAAGCGGTTGAGGAAGTACCACAGGATGATAATCAGCATCATGGGGTAGTAGAAGAAATAGCCCAAGTTCAGCGGTTCGCTGGCCCATAGCTGCGGCATGGCCGCCGAAAACTCAATGGCCGGCTGGCAACCGAACAACCACTGCTCGGCCGAAGCAAAGATATGATCCAGATTGGGGAAGACACGATTGAACTCGAACGTATCGGGATACCAATAAGAGAGTAACGCCATCTGCACAGCAGTGCGGATAAAGGCCGCCAACTTACAAGGATAGATGCGATACAGATACATCAACGCAAACGTAAGAGCTGCTATCGCTATACGCTCTACAATCATCCGCATGGGATGATCCATTTCTTGATACAGGAACAATATCAGTATAGAAGTCAGCAAGTTATAAATCAACGCCACCTTCTCGATGGCAAACAATCCCTTGCCAAAGTCCACCTTTTTTAGTAAGTCTAAAGCCATCCTTCTTGTTTATACCAGGCAACGGTTTCCACCACACCGCGCTCCAAGTCGTATTGGGGTTGGTATCCCAACTCCTCGATGGCAGGTGTAATGTCGCATTGCCAATTTCGTTGTTTCATAATACGATACTTATCACTGTTCAGCGTGCTGGTGCGTCCAAACCATCCGCAGACGGTTTCCGACAGCACAGAAATCAGTTTCAATGCCCATAGCGGACAGGTGAAACGCAGCACAAAGGGGTTGCCCAACTCCCGCTTCAACAAATCAGAGAACGTACGACTGAGGTAAATGTTTCCGTCGCTCAAGAAATATGCACGACGGGTAACCCCCTTCTCGATGGCCAAGAACACGGCTTGCACCACATCCTTTACATAGACAAACGTCAAATCCTGTCGTTTGAAACCGGCTTGTGTGTCAACATGCTGCTTGATCGATTTGGCCATGAGGAAATAGTCGCGTTCGCGCGGGCCATACACCCCTGTCGGGCGGAAGAATACATAGGGGAAATGGGGCAACGATTGCAAATAGCGTTCGGCCTTCAGCTTGCTGATGCCGTATGCCGTGTTGGGGCATGGCGTATCTTCCTCGCGTATAGGCTTGTAGGTATCTTCGTGTACCGGGCCATATACACTCAGCGTACTGATGAAGATGAATTGTCGGGGTTGCATCTGCAAGGCGCGAAGCGTATCCACAAAGCGGCAAGTCTGCTCGTAGTTCACGCGGTCGAAGTCTGCCTTGTCCAAGCACTTGGTGGCACCGGCACAATGCACCACATAGTCGAACGCACCATGTTCGTTGCGATGCTTCGTCAATGCCTGTTCCAATTGTTCGGTCGAAGCGAAGTTTAGTTCCAAAAAGTTTATCCGATTATCCTTTAAGTACTTCCGGCTACTCGATGCACGCATGCCGGCCCATGTTTGCATGCCCCTGCTCACAGCCTCTTCCACCAAAAAGCTGCCGATAAATCCACTTGCACCGGTAATAAGAATACTTGCCATCAGAATCTGTTCAATTTTTAGGCGGCAAAGATAGCACAAACCCCAAACATACAAAAACATACAGATGCGTTTTTTCGGGTAAGTGCCGCGAAAAGCTACTATCTGCTTCCCTTAGAACACCAAACCTATACCAATTGTTAGCGCATGGCAAGTTGGATCGAGTTTTTTTCCGTCTCTGGTCAGCCTAAGTGCCCTGAAGTTATAGCCCACCTCTATTTTTATTCCGTTGATAAGGTCGGTCTTGCCCTTATACCCTACTCCCACTTCGGCATGCCAGCCACCCAATAACTGCTTGCCACACTGTGGCGAGTAGCCCACATTGGTAAACAGGTAACGCCTCAAATCGCTCTTCCATGGCGAGTATTGTGCCGTCAGGAAGATGGGCAGGGCATCGTCCCGACGCGCATATGTTTCTATTCCTATCCCCATACCGGCTCGGAAAGAGGGGTCGAACAGATAGAGCAGCGATGCACGCGCTCCGCGGCCAAAGTTAAAATTGTCCAACAGGTGTCCCGATTTGTTCTTCGTCAACCCGGTTGTGATGCGCACTTCGAGATTCAACTCGAACATATTATCATTGAAATCCTTGTCGAATATGTAGTATTTCGGCATTTCCGTTGGGTATTGCGCCATAGCGGTTGCCGCTACTACAATAAGTGCAAGGGATAGGAATAATCGTTTCATAATGATGGTTGTTGTAGGAACGCAACGCATTGCGTCCGGATTAGAACACAAGGCCGATACCCATTGTCAACGAATGACGGCAGGATGTGCGATAGCGTTCGTACTCTTCGTTCTTTGCAAAACTCTTGAAGTTGTAACCTAATTCCAACTTCACACCAAAATGTTTTGAATACATATATTTATAGCCTACACCTGTTTCGAAGAGCAAACCGCCCACGGTAAAGTCATCTTCTTTGTCACTTAGCGAATAACCGAGGTTGGAAAACAGAAAAAGCTTCAAGTTATTCTTCAGCGGAGAGTATTGTGCCGCCAAGAAAATGGGAAAAGTGCGATGCTCGGCCTCATAATAGTTTTCCAATCCGAAACCCAGACCGGCCTTCAAGCGAGGTTGGAACTGATAAAGCAGCGAACCACGCCACGAATGACCATACAATTTATCTCCAAAATCACCTGCGGGGGTATGACTCTCGCTCATTCCTATTGTATAGTGATAGTCGAAATCAAACTCAAAGCGGTTGTTATTGAAATACTCATCGGCTGTACCTTGTTGTTGTGCCATTGCAGTTGCACCGATTAATATAAATGCCAAGGATAATAATAGTTGCTTCATAATGTTATTAGTCGTTTAGAATGTTTGTATTTACAAGTAGGGACGCAACGCATTGCGTCCGGCTTTTAGAATACAAGGCCAAAACCGGCTGATATCGAATGACGGTTTAGTTGCCAATCACCATAATTAAAGGACTTGTAGTTATAACCCACTTCGGCTTTCAAGCCAAAATGCCTTTTAAACATGTATTTGTAGCCCACACCAACCTCGGCAAGCCAACCTTCATTAAAGTCATCTCCATCCAAGCCGTAGCCAATATTAGTAAACAGATAAGGCTTCAAATCTTTCTTCAGTGGAGCATATTGCACAGCCAAGAATACCGGTTTAGTATTTGTGTTGGGCAGTGAATACATCTCCAAACCGATACCGGCACCGGCCTTCAATCGGGGTGTGAAACGATACAGCACGGAAATACGAGCGGAATTACCATATAAATCATTCTGATTCTTATAACCATCTCCCTTTTCCACCAATCCCCAAGTGTGATGAAAATCAATATTAAACTCAAGTTCGTTACTGTTCAAATGCTTGTCAGTTGCATCTTGTGCCATTGCTGTGGCTCCCATTGCGATAAACGCAAATAAAAAAAGAAGTTGTTTCATGATAGTTGTTATTTTATTACTTTTGCATTACCTGTATCTCTTGATATTCCGGACCGGAATTAATTGTGATATAGAGTTTACGCAATTTACCGGACGTATTCGGTTCGGCATAAATCTTTAATTCGTTACTATTGTATTTAGATTCTACTTTAAGCCATTCAAACTCATCATATTCTGTGCCATCTTCATTCTCAGAACTAAATCCTGTATCTCCATCGTAATTGGTAATTTCAATACTCACATAAGATTCATCGCCCGTAATAATCTGTTCTCCACCCTCTTTTGGAAATATCACATGGTAGGGATAACCCAAATCCACCTCTTCGAAACAAGATGTACAAAGTAGTACGAAGCTGCACAATAGAATATTAGTTAGAATCTTTTTCATGGTTTGCCGTATGAATTGTGATAGTTGCATTAAAAATTTTCACAAAAAAATGATAAAATAAATATGTGACAAAATGATTTAATACAAATTAAGTTTCTTTACAGAATTCATCCAAATAAGATGTGGTTCGCAACTAATATTATAGTTTATGATAATACGCACAGATGTGCCAAACAAAGACGCATAGCAAGATTATCAACTGTATAACACTTATTATAATCCACTGCTTTTCGCGTGATTTTATAGCTTTTATCATATTTCTCCCTGCTGAAGAAAGGAAATACAATAAAATGATGTTCATTACAATATACAATATAACAAATGTAGTATGTGTCATAATTCCTATGATATTGATGTGATTAAATTTTTAAAGATTTCGACTGCAAAATTCGGGATTATTTCATCTACAACAAAATATTTGCAGTCACACTTGACCACCTTAAACTATTGATAATCAGCAATAGCAAGTCACAATATGCTTTTATGTCTTAGTCATACGCTCTTTTAGTCTAAATTTTCGTTGATTAATGGGATGAGTATTGGTATAGCCAAAACAAAGGGCGATGGTTTGGGTATCGTAGCCCACTTCGCATAGGGCGAGGTAAAGTAAATCTTCATCTGTAAGTTTAGGATATTCAGCTTTCAATGAAGCGATGAAATCGGCATAAATTTCAAATACAACCTTTTTGAGTTCCGCTTGCTCGCGAAGAGTCAATACCTTGACAGTATCTTTGTCATTGAACGATTGGGAAGCCAAACTATCAACCTTTTTAGCTATTTTGCTTTGTACAAACAGCCAAGTTCGCAGAGCCAATTTTTCATGATTCAAGATCTCTATAGTTTCTTCTCGCTCTTGTATCTCTTTTAAACGTTCCTCGTGCGATAGCTTTAAATCGCTATTATCCTTTTGAAGCACAGCAATAAAGTGGCGGTGGTCGTTGATGGTTCTTTGTAGAGATGCTTCCTTCTCCTGTGCCATCTTCAGATTTTGTTGATAAATGTATTCTTGTTTCTTCTTTTCGTTGATGCGATGTCGGAAATAGAGCATAAGAGCTATGGTGCATAACACAAAAGAAAAGATAAGAAACATTTTTTCTTTTTCTGCCCGTACTTGTTCTTCTCGAACATGTATTTTTGTATTAAATTGATTTATCAGCTGTTGAATTTCTGTATTTCGTTCTTGACCATATATGGAATCTGTCATTTCTGTATATTCTTCTAAATAGGAATTAGCTTGTTGGTAATTCCCTTTTAATTTTTCCACCTCGTACATCCTATGCAGTGAAATTACAATATCTTGAGGATTCGAATAAGTTTCTTTACTCAAATAATACATTGCAGAATCAAGATGTTCCCTTTTTGCCAAATAGATTTCTCCTATATTTTGAGTATAGCGTGGCTCTGCCTCTTTTTGATTGTTCGCTGTAAGTGCTCTTTTTGCATGAACCAATGCAGAATCCATTTCTCCAATTTGATAGTATTCAATGCTTGCATGAAACTCGGATGTTGCCATCATATTCGAATCGTTGGCTTGATAGGCATACTTTAGCGCATCTTTTTGTACGGAATTGGCTGTGAGGTGATCGCCCACGATGCAGTGGTACAGGCTGATATTATTCAATGCGATTGACTTATCTACATCGGTTTCGCAAACATCGTACAGTTCCTGATAGACTGCGTATGCTTCATCGTAATGGCAGAGGTCGAAATAGAGGTCGCCCAAGGAACTTGTAACAAGGCGCTTCATCTCTTTCTCTTCGGGAAAGGCTTGCAAGATGGCCAATGCTTCCTGCAGATGGACGAGGGCCGATTCAGTTTGATTCATCTCTATCTCCAAACGTCCTTGATAGATGAGGGCTGTGGCTCGTTGCAGGGTCTCTTTCTTATAGTAATGCAAGGCCACGTGCAACAGGGAGTCGCAAGGAAGCAACGATTGTACGCTCTTGTCGGTGGCACGCGCCAAAAGCAAGCCGTAGCGGGCTGCTGCCTTGCGCGACGAAAGAGATGCGTGGGGAACGCTCTGCAGCAAATGTAGGGCACTGTCGGGGGCGGTGTTGAGCAGGCTTTCGGCTTTTGCCAATGTTTCGCCCAGTTGTCGGCCGCCACTGCAGGAGGTGGTAAGTAGGAAGAAGAACAGAAGTTGCAGGATGTATTTCATGGTTTGATTTCGATTAATTATCGCATGCAAAGATATAACAATAAAATGATTTACAAAACGTCTTATTGCAATAGGAAGTAATGAGAGGCCTAACTATGAGAATATTTTTTCCCAGTTGGAAAAAAATATTTTGGCACTACCCTTTTTTTATTTTCCCTACTGGGAAAAAAATACCCCTCTCAGAAGGGCTTCTGAAAGGGGTAGGGAAAGCAAACTTATAAATGGTTAGTTTTTTCAACAAATAGAGATTATTTCAAAGCCATGCGAACGGAGGTGATGCTCCAAGGTTCGACAAGCACACCGGGCTGGGCGGCATTGCCGTTGTCCACGATGGTTACCGGCTGCATGTTGGCTGTTTCGGTAGTAGCAACGGCCTCGGTCACTTCTACATCGCAACCTGGATTCAAGGTGACGTTGAGGGCTTGGTTTTGCATGTTCAGCATCACTACGGTCAGCTCGGTGCCATCGGCATTGATGTAGGCAGTGGTGAGGAGTTTGCTTTGCGGCGTTTCGGCAGCTACACGAGTGGTGTTGCTGGCAAAGCGGGCATAGTGCGAAAGGATGTAGCCGTTCTTGGCAATCTCGCCCTTGGCTACAGGACTGCGCTTATCGTCATCGCCCATCATGCCGTAGAAGCGCTTCAAGTACCAATAGATATAGGCACTGCAATAGCCCTCCATGCACATGTGTATCTCCTTGCCCAAATGGTTGAGGCAGTAATCCCAGCGTTGGAATTGCCAGTCGGCCTGGTTGTCGCTCTTCTCGCCGTCGTTGAAGAGGTGCTCGGTCATCCACCAGGTTTTGCCGTTCAGCTTTTTATAAAGGCCGCAGATGTAGTCGTGGCGATTCTTCACGTAGCCACCGCTCTCCACATCGATAAAGCCTTGGTAGATGTGTCCGGCCAGAATGTCGGTTTGTGCCATGGCGGCAGCATCGTTCAGCACGGGGTCAGTATATTCGGGTTGTGTGCCGCAAGCCTCGGGTGCCATCAGCTTCACACCGGTGTTGCGGATGGTTTGGCCATGCTCCTTCAAGAAGGTAACCACTTCGTTCGGTTGCCAGAAGGTGAACTCCATATCCGGCTCGTTTTGCACGGAGATGGCATAGATTTCCACGCCTTGGCTACGCATGTATTCGATGTAATCTACCAAGTGTTGGGCGTAGGCGGCATAGTTTTCGTGTTTCAAGTGCTTCTTGCCGTTCAGCTTGTCGGCCAACGCATCGGTGCAATCCCACGGACAGGCAAAGATAATGGCACCGTGAGCAGCAGCAGCCTTGGCGGCAGGCACGTCGGCAGCCCAGTCGTTACGGCTAGGGTAAATCATCAATCGCAAAATGTTGTAGCCCAATTGGTTGGGGCTATAGAGTTTGTTGATGTCTGACGTAGAAAGTACATTGCTACCGCACCATATTACCGGATTCAGCATACCGCCAAAACCAACTACGGGTTGATACTTCTCGGCAGCGTTCATAGTGACCGATGCCGCTTTGTATCCGGCCGCTTGCGTAAGGGTTAAGGTAGCTGTTTCGTTTGTCTCCTTGTTGGTCAAGGTCAAGGTTTGCGTGCGACTTTCGGCCGTAAGGTTGGCTTTGTGAATTAAGCGCACACGGGTAGTTTGCTTTGTTTTGGTTTTGTCGCCACCCGATGTCGTTGCCAGGGATTCCACAATGTCGCCGGCATTGGCCTTCAGCTCCCACTCGGCAGCCGACCACTCGACAGTGACATAAACAGCCGAATAGGTGGCCTCCAACTCTTGGGTTGTTTTGGCAAAACGGACATACGAATCGGTGGTTACAGGAGGTTCGGGTTTAGGATTAGGTTCTGATTCTGAATCTCCACCACATGCCACAAAAAGTGACGTAAATGCTAAAAAAAGAATGGATTTAAAGATTAAAAAACACGATTTTTTGTTCATAATGTTAGTATTTATACAATTAGATAGCGCAAAATAAGTGCTTTTCGCCTATTTAAGCAACCATTTAGCAATAATTTAATTAACTTTGCAGCGTTAATAATAGGTTTTATGTCGAAGAAAAGAGAGAAAAAAGCCGGAAAACGGATGAAGAAAAAAGAATTGGCGAACATGCTGCTTGCCTTCTTTCACGAAAAGGAGGGAGAAGTATTGCCATTGAAGTATATTTTCGACCAATTGCGATTGACTACCCATCCGCTGAAAATGCTCTGCATGGATATCCTTGAAGAGCTGAAACAAGACGATTACATCAACGAAATTGATAATCATAAGTATCGCCTGAACACGCATGGCGTGGAGATGGTGGGCACTTTCCAACGTACACACAACGGAAAGAACACCTTTACACCCGAAGAGGGAGGCGAACCTATCTTGATTGCCGAACGTAACTCGGCTCATGCCATGAGCGGCGATAAGGTGCGCGTGGCTTTCCATGCCAAACGACGCGGACACGAACCGCAAGGCGAGGTAATAGAAATCATCGAACGTGCCGAGAACACGTTTGTGGGCACACTGGAGGTGGGCAAGGGGTATGCCTTCTTGCTGACCGAAAGCCGCACACTGGCCAACGACATCTTTATCCCTACCAACCTGCTGAAGCGCGGAAAGAGCGGCGACAAGGCGGTGGTGAGAATCATTGAATGGCCCGAACGATCGAAGAATCCCATCGGAGAGGTTATCGACATCTTGGGACGAAGTGGCGAAAACGATGCCGAAATGCATGCTATCCTGGCCGAATTTGGCTTACCATATAGCTATCCCGCCAATGTGGAACGTGCTGCCGAACGCATCAGCGAAGAGATTACCGCCGAAGAGGTGGCCAAGCGCGAAGACTTCCGCCAAGTGACTACCTTCACCATCGACCCTAAAGATGCCAAAGACTTTGACGATGCACTCTCTATCCAAAAACTACCTAACGGACGATGGGAAGTGGGCGTACACATTGCCGACGTAAGCCACTACGTGCCCGAAGGCAGCCTCATCGACAAGGAGGCACTGAAACGGGCAACATCCATCTATTTGGTGGATAGAACCATACCCATGCTGCCTGAACGCTTGTGCAACTACATCTGTTCGCTACGTCCCGATGAGGATAAATTGGCCTATTCGGTAATCTTCGAAATGAACGACAAAGCCGAGGTGCTGCAATCGCGCATTGTACACACCATTATCCGAAGTAACCGACGCTTTGCCTACGAAGAGGCGCAACAGGTTATCGAAACCGGCGAGGGCGACTATAAGGAAGAGATTTTGCAACTGAACAAGTTGGCACAGATATTGCGCGACAATCGCTTCAAAGCAGGAGCCATCAACTTCGACCGCTACGAGGTGAAGTTCGAAATAGACGAGAACGGCAAGCCCATCGGGGTGTACTTCAAAGTGGCCAAGGAGGCCAACAAGCTGATTGAGGAGTTTATGCTGCTGGCCAACCGCACCGTGGCCGAAAAGATAGGTCGCGTGCCAAAAGGCAAGAAGGCCAAAGTGCTGCCCTACCGCATTCACGACTTGCCCGACCCCGAAAAGTTGGAAAACCTGTCGAGCTTCATCGCCCGATTCGGTTACAAGATTCGTACAGTAGGAACCAAAAAGGATGTATCGACATCCATCAACCGACTGCTGGACGAGGTGCAAGGACGCAAAGAGGAGAACCTTATCGAAACGGTTTCCATCCGCGCCATGCAGAAGGCGAAATACTCTACCCACAACATCGGACACTACGGATTGGCGTTCGACTACTACACTCACTTCACTTCGCCCATCCGTCGCTATCCCGACTTGATGGTGCATCGCTTGCTGACGAAATACATCGACGAAGACGGACGAAGCGCCAGCCAACAGAAGTATGAAGAGCTATGCGAACATAGTAGCAGCATGGAGCAGATAGCTTCGAACGCCGAACGCGCCAGCATTAAGTACAAACAGGTGGAATTTATGAGCGAACGCATAGGCAAAACCTACCAAGGTGTGGTGTCGGGCGTTACCGAATGGGGCTTGTATGTAGAAATCAACGAGAACAAATGCGAAGGTATGATTCCGATGCGCGACTTGGACGACGACTACTACGAATTCGACGAGAAAAACTACTGCTTGCGTGGACGACGCAAGCACAACACATACAGCTTGGGCGACGAACTAACCATCCGTGTGGCTCGTGCAAACTTAGAGAAAAAACAATTAGACTTTGAACTGGTAAAATCATAAAAAACTAAACACTTTTAAAACAATGAACATCGTATTTTTAATCGGAGGGCTTCTCTTAATTCTTTGGGGAGCCAATGCTTTGACCGACGGAGCATCGTCGGTAGCTAAACGTTTCAACATTCCCGACATTGTAATTGGTCTGACCATTGTAGCTTTCGGTACTTCGGCACCGGAACTGACCGTCAGTGTTTCATCGGCATTGAAAGGTAGTGCCGACATGGCCATCGGTAACGTGGTAGGTAGTAACATCTTCAACGCGCTGATGATTGTGGGCGTAACTTCATTGGTGGCTCCAATCGTTGTGACGCGCAACACACTGCTGAAGGAGATTCCCCTCTGTATATTGGCATCGTTGGCACTTTTGATATTTGCCAACGATAGCATCTTGAATGGTACTTTCGAAAATACCATCGGCATCAGCGACGGACTTATTCTACTCTGCTTCTTTGCCATCTTCATGAGCTATACGTTTGCCATTGCCGGTAACGGACAATCGGGCAACAACGAAGCCGATGGCGAAGAGATAAAGGTTTTGCCCATTTGGAAATCGGCGCTATTTATCCTGGGTGGATTGGGCGCACTTATCGGTGGCGGTAGCTTGTTTGTAGATGGCGCAAGCGGCATTGCCCGTAGCCTTGGCGTGAGCGAATCGATTATCGGCCTTACTTTAGTGGCCGGTGGGACTTCATTACCCGAATTGGCAACCAGCGTAGTAGCTGCCTTGAAGAAGAATCCGGAAATGGCTATCGGTAATGTAGTGGGTAGCAACCTATTCAATATCTTCTTTGTATTGGGTTGCTCGGCCAGCATCACACCGCTACACTTGGCAGGTATCACCAACTTCGACCTATTGGCATTGGTTATCTCGGCTGTCTTGTTGTGGCTGTTCGGTGTATTCTTTGGCAAGCGCACCATCACCCGTTTGGAAGGTAGCATCTTGGTGTTGTGCTATGTAGCCTACACAGCTACACTGATTTATATGCTATAAAAAGGCAGAAGCAATAGAAAAATAGTTATCTTTGTCACCAAATTGATTAACAACAAGTAACGCAATGAGTTCATTGAACTTCACAAACATCCTGACACAAACAGTCGATGAGCTGTCGGAAAGCACATCATACAAAGGACTGATTCGCCAACACACAGACGGCAACCCGTTGCCTTCGGGCGCAATGCTGTGCGAAATCGTTGAGTTGGCCCGTGCCATTCTCTTCCCTGGCTACTTTGGCAATGCTACATTGAATAGCCGTACCATCAACTACCACATTGGCGTGAATGTGGAGCGCTTGATGGAGTTGCTAACGCAACAGATTTTGGCCGGTTTGTGTTCGGTAGAGGAGAACAGCAACCAAGCTTATGGTGAAGAGTTACGCTTGAAAGCAGCCAACTTGTCGGCACAGTTCATTGCCCAACTACCCCAAATCAGGAAACTATTGGCCACCGATGTGGAGGCTGCCTACAATGGTGACCCTGCGGCTACCAGCTATGGCGAGGTAATCAGTTGCTATCCGGCCATTAAAGCCATTAGCAACTATCGCATTGCCCACCAGTTGCGCCAGCTGGGTGTACCATTGATTCCACGTATCATCACCGAAATGGCGCATAGCGAAACGGGTATCGATATTCACCCAGGCGCACAAATCGGTTCGCACTTCACCATCGACCACGGTACGGGTGTAGTGATTGGCGAAACCTGTATCATTGGAAACAACGTGAAGCTATACCAAGGCGTAACACTTGGTGCAAAGAGTTTCCCCTTGGACGAAGATGGCAAGCCCATCAAGGGCATTCCACGCCACCCCATACTGGAAGATGATGTGATTATCTACTCCAACGCTACCATCTTGGGACGCATCACCATTGGTAAGGGTGCCACAGTGGGAGGAAATATTTGGGTGACACAAGATGTTGCCCCCGGAGACAGAATTGTACAACGTAAATAAACGATACGCACACCTATGCAATCATTTGAAATGATAGCCAAAACCTTTCAAGGGTTGGAAGAGATTTTGGCAACCGAACTAACTGCTCTTGGAGCCAACGACGTACAGATAGGACGAAGAATGGTTTCGTTCAGTGGAGACAAAGAGATGATGTACAAGGCAAACTTCTGCCTGCGCACTGCCATCCGCATCCTGAAACCCATCAAACACTTCAAGGCGATGGATGCCGACGAAGTGTATCAAAAGATTCAAGAAGTACACTGGGAAGACTTTTTAAGTACAGAAAAAACATTTGCCGTAGAGCCTACTATCTTCAGCCAAGAGTTTCGCCATAGCCGCTTTGTGGCCTATAAGGTAAAAGATGCTATTGTGGATTATTTCCGCGAAAAGACAGGCAATCGCCCCGGTGTGCGTGTGAACAACCCGGATGTTCTCATCAATATCCACATTGCCGAGAATGATTGTACGCTGTCGCTCGACTCGAGTGGCGAATCGTTGCACCGTCGTGGATACCGCCAAGAGGCTGTAGAGGCACCGCTGAACGAGGTGTTGGCTGCCGGTATGATTATGATGACCGGTTGGAAAGGCGAATGTGACTTGATAGACCCGATGTGTGGTTCGGGAACCATCCCCATCGAAGCAGCATTGATAGCCAAGAACATTGCGCCGGGTATCTTCCGCAAAGGATATGCTTTCGAAAAATGGCCCGACTTTGATGCCGACCTATTGGACAAAATCTACAACGACGATAGCCAAGAGCGCGAATTTAAGCATAAGATTTACGGATACGACAACAATCCGGCTGCAAACGTCATTGCAACCAACAATGTAAAGGCTGCGGGATTGAGCAAAGACATTGTGCTGAAGCTGCAAGCCTTCCAGCAATTTGAGCAACCGACGGAGAAAGCCATCATCATTACCAATCCACCCTATGGCGAACGTATCTCTACCAACGATTTATTGGGACTTTATCAAGCCATTGGCGAACGCTTGAAACACGCATTCGTAGGCAACGAAGCATGGATTCTCTCTTATCGCGACGAATGTTTCGACCAAATAGGATTGAAGGCTACCCAACGCATACCGCTGATGAATGGTGCTTTGGAGTGCCAGTTCCGCCAATACGAAATCTTCGATGGCAAGTACAAGGCTTTCCGCTCGGAAGGCGAGAAACTACACAAAACGGAAAAGACATTCAAACCTCGTAAAGCGTTTAAGCCCGAAGAGAAAATGGGCCGAAAGGGAGATTTTAAGAATCAACAACCTAAGAACAGACCCTTTACGCGCAAACCATACGGCACTGCTTATAACCAGGAGAACGAGGACGGATTCTATCGTCGCCCACAAAAAAGAAAAGATTAGTAGCTATGAAATATAAACTATCCATCATCCTTACAGCTATTATGTTTAGCGCAACAATAATGGCACAAACATTGAAGATGCCTACTTTGGAAGACCTTATCCCCGGCGGAGAAACCTACCGCTATGCCGAAAGCATCTACGGATTGCAATGGTGGGGCGATACGGTTATCAAACCCGAAATAGACTCATTGTTTGCCATCGACCCGGCCACAGGTGAAGAGACACTGCTCTTTACACGCCAAAAGATGAACATTGCGCTGGAAGCTGCTGGCATCAAACCCATCAGCACTTTGTACGGTGTTTCGTTCCCTTGGCCCGGTGATACACAAGTGTTGCTTCCGGCCAGTTCGCAATATGCCATCTACGACTGGGTAACAGGCGAAGCAAGCAAGCGTGACGACCTCCCTACAAGGGGAATAGCCAATGTTGATTACCAAATAGATAGCGATAACGTAGCCTATACCATAGGCAACAACCTATATGTAAACGGCAAGCAAGTGACCAACGAGCCCGAAGGAATTGTTTGCGGACAAAGCGTTCACCGCAACGAGTTTGGCATCAGCAAAGGCACTTTTTGGAGCCCGAAGGGACATCTGCTCGCATTCTACCGCATGGACGAAAGCATGGTGACACAATATCCGTTGGTAGATATCACTGCCCGCGTGGGCGAAGTGAACAATGTGCGCTACCCCATGGCCGGCATGACCAGCCACCTAGTAACCGTGGGCATCTACAATCCGCGCACCCAACAAACCATCTATTTGCAAGCAGGCGACCCCACCAACCGCTATTTCACTAACATCAGTTGGAGCCCGGACGAAAAGAGTCTTTTCCTTATCGAAGTGAACCGCGACCAGAATCACGCCAAGTTGTGCGAATACAGTGCCGAAAGCGGTGAACTGATAGCCACACTCTACGAAGAGACGCATCCCAAATATGTGGAGCCGGAACACCCCATCATCTTCTTGCCCTGGGACGAAACACAATTTATCTATCAAAGCGAAAAAGATGGATACAACCACCTCTACTTGATGGACAAACAAGGCAAGGTGAAAGCGCTGACCAGCGGCAATTGGCTTGTACAAGAGGTGCTTGGATTCAATAAGAAGAAGAAAGAGGTTATCATCCTCAGCACCGAACAATCGCCGTTGCAATCGAACATCTATAGTGTAAACATCAAGAACGGCAAACGTACCCTGCTGGGCAATGCCGAAGGTGTGCATAGTGCCCAATTATCAGCATCGGGTACCTACTTGATAGACTCTTATCAAACACCTACCGAGGCACGAATCACCGAAATCATATCCAATGGCAAAGGCAAGGCTATCCGCTTGCTCACTGCCGCCAATCCGTATGCCGACTTCGTGATGCCAACAGTGGAAACCGGCACCATCAAGGCTGCCGATGGCGTAACAGATTTGTATTATCGCCTCATTAAGCCGGCCGATTTCGACCCCAACAAAACATATCCGGCCATCGTTTATGTATATGGAGGCCCACATGCACAAATGATTACCAATGGCTTTATGCACAGCGCCGGTAAATGGGATCTCTACATGGCCAACAAAGGATACATCATGTTCACCCTGGACAACCGAGGAAGCGACAACCGAGGCTTGGAATTTGAGAGTGCCACCTTCCGCCAATTGGGTGTAGAAGAGGGAAAAGACCAAGTACTAGGCGTTGAATTCCTGAAATCGTTGCCCTACGTTGACGGCAACCGCATTGGTGTACATGGATGGAGCTTTGGCGGACACATGACCACCGCATTGATGCTGCGCTATCCCGAAATTTATAAGGTAGGTGTAGCTGGCGGACCGGTTATCGATTGGGCATACTACGAAGTGATGTATGGCGAACGCTACATGGATACGCCCGAAAGCAATCCTGAAGGTTATGCCAACTGCAATTTGAACAACCATGCCGGCAAGCTACAAGGCAAGTTGCTCATTATCCACGACGATCACGACGATACTTGTGTGCCGCAACACACCCTTTCGTTTATGAAGGCTTGTGTAGATGCACGCACCTACCCCGATTTGTTCATCTATCCCGGTCATAAGCACAATGTGATAGGTCGCGACCGTGTACACTTGCACGAGAAGATTACACGTTACTTTGAAGAGAACCTTTAAGAATTAAAAGTTAAATCATAAATTAAATGAAAGTATTATTGTTAGGCTCAGGAGGCCGCGAACATGCTTTGGCTTGGAAAATTGCACAAAGCCCCAAAGTAGAAAAGTTATACATTGCTCCAGGCAATGCAGGTACAAGTAATGTAGGCGAGAATGTAGCTATCAAAGCAACCGATTTCCCCGCTTTACGCGAATTTGCGCTGACAAGAGGCATCGACATGATTGTTGTTGGTCCGGAAGATCCACTTGTGAAAGGTGTATTCGACTACTTTAAGAACGATACCCAAACCCAACACATCGCCATCATTGGCCCTACAGCAAAGGGAGCTCAGTTGGAAGGCAGCAAGGAGTTTGCCAAGGCCTTTATGCAACGCAACAACATCCCAACTGCTCGTTACAAAAGCATCACTGCCGACAATATTGAAGAGGGTTATGCCTTCTTGGAATCGCTACAAGCCCCTTATGTATTGAAGGCCGATGGTCTTTGTGCCGGTAAGGGTGTATTGATTCTGCCTACATTGGAAGAAGCAAAGAAAGAGTTGAAGGAGATGCTTGGCGGTATGTTTGGCAATGCCAGCGCAACCGTGGTTATCGAAGAATTTTTAAGCGGTATTGAGTGCTCGGTATTTGTGCTCACCGATAGCGAACACTACAAGGTACTTCCTGTGGCCAAGGACTATAAGCGCATTGGCGAAGGCGACAAGGGCTTGAACACTGGCGGTATGGGTAGCGTAACACCTGTTCCATTTGCCAACGAAGCCTTCATGGAAAAGGTGCGTACCCGCATCATCGAACCTACCATCAACGGCTTGCGCGAAGAGGGAATCTTGTATAAGGGTTTCATCTTCTTAGGCTTGATTAACGTAGGTGGCGAGCCAATGGTTATTGAATACAATGTGCGCATGGGCGACCCCGAAACCGAAAGCGTAATGTTGCGTTTGCAAAGCGACATCATCGACCTATTCGAAGGTGTTTACAACGTTGATTTGGACAAGCGCACCATGGTGCTCGACCCCCGTACAGCCGCTTGCGTTATGTTGGTGAGCGGTGGTTATCCCGAAGCGTATGAAAAGGGCTTCCCCATTACCGGCTTCAACTTGGCCGAAACATCGGACAGCATCCTGTTCCATGCCGGCACAACCATGAAAGATGGTCGTGTTGTTACCGATGGCGGACGTGTCATTGCCGTTTGTTCGTATGGCGACACCAAGGAAGAGGCTTTGCAAAAGAGTTATCGTGTAGCCGATATGCTTAGCTTCGAAGGAAAATACTTCCGTCGCGACATCGGTTTCGACCTATAATCAACCCTCTTTACATGTATAAGAGGTGGAAAGATAAAGTCTTAAACAGCCGCGCCACACTGCCCGTAGCCATAGCATTGGGGTTGTGCGGCTGGACAGCAACACATGCACTGTTTTCCGAAATGGAAAGCGGTGCATGGATATTGTTGTTGGTATATGCCATAGTGGGTTACTTGCTCTTCGAGTTCAATACCAACTTCACCTTTATCCGAGCAAAATCGCCCATACAGGTATGCTTCTTCCTATTGGTGGCCTTATCCTTTCCCGAAGTATCTACAAGCTACTCGCAGTTCTCCACAGTAAGCCTACTCATTGCCATCTACTTCCTATTCAACAGCTATCAAGACAAGTACACGGTGTTCAATATACACAATAGCTTCATCTTCTTGTCCATCAGTTCGCTGCTGCAGCCCTGCTATGCTTGGCTTATTCCGCTGTTTTGGTTTGGTTGTAGCCGGCTATTAATGTTGCATAGACGCAGCCTGGCAGCCAGTATTGCCGGCTTTCTGTTGCCTTATTGGGCATTGTGGGGCTACTGCTATATACAAGATTCCCTTTCTGTATTCTATACGCGCGTCAGTGCTATTTTCGCCTTCCAACCCCTTGCGTTCATACTATCCGTCCCTCAACTCATTGGGTTTGTTGCCATGTTGGTGCTATTCCTTATAGCCACCATCTACTTCTATACGCGACAGCACAGCGCAAAGTTCCGTACACGCAACTACCTTAACTTTCTCATCATTCTGGGTTGGTTGTTTGCGGTAGTTATCCTGCTACAACAGGGGTTGTTCTGCCAGTTATTGCCCATGCTCATTGCCACCATCAGTTTGGTGGTCAGTCAATACTTTTCGGTGACGCATGGCCGTTGGGTGAACTTTCTCTTCATCCTTGTTTGCATAGGCACGTTGTCGGTTTACCTTATCAATAATTTCTCCATCGTATGATAGCGTGGCTTACATCTCTGTTGATGGAATGGGGCTATGTGGGATTGTTCATTGCCACCTTCTTGTCGGGTACAGCCTTTCCGTTTAGTTCCGAACTGATACTATTCGGACTTATCAAATTAGGCCTCGACCCCATTGCTTGCCTTATCAGTGCCACTACAGGCAATACGCTTGGTGGCATGACCTGCTATTGGTTGGGACATTTGGGCAAGATGGAGTGGATAGAACGCTACCTGAAGGTGAAGCCCGAAAAGATTGAAAAGACCCGTAAGTTCCTGCAAGGCCGAGGTGCATACATGGCGTTCTTTGCTTTCCTACCCATTTTGGGCACGCTTATAGCCATCACACTGGGCTACATGCGCAGTAATCGCTGGATAGTATTGGCATCTATGACTGTAGGCAAACTTCTTCGTTACATCATTATCCTACTGCTATGCTAAGAATATTCGAACCCACCGCCGATGGCAGCGGCACGCTTTATGTGCCCCAGTTGGACGAGCACTACCACTCCGTGAAGGGTGCACTGACCGAGTCGAAACATATCTTCATCGACATGGGATTGCAAGCCACTGAAGCAGCCCATCCGCATGTATTGGAAGTGGGCTTGGGTACCGGGCTTAACGCCCTGCTTGCCTGGCAATGGGCGGACGCGCAGCAATGCCCGGTTCACTATACTGCGTTGGAACGCTATCCGCTTAGTTGGCAAGAGGTGTCGCAATTGCAATATGCACACGCTGCCGAGTTGGAACAGATACACACTGCTCCGTGGGAAGTGGATGTAGTGCTTTCGCCCTACTTTACTATAAAGAAAGTGGAGTGCGATGCTACTTCCTACTTGCAGCAACAGGCAGGTACACCGCTGTTCGATGTGGTGTTTTTCGATGCTTTTGCACCCGAAAAGCAGCCCGAACTATGGAGCGAAACCATTTTTCAAAGCCTTTACCAAACAATGCACCCCGGTGGCTTGTTGACTACCTACTGTGCCAAAGGCTGCATCCGCCGATTGTTGCAATCCATTGGTTTTGTCATGGAGCGTCTGCCCGGCCCTCCTGGTGGCAAGCGCGAAATGCTGCGAGGAAGGAAGTGATTTATGATTTATGATTTGTAATTCTCAATTCTCAATTTTCAATTATGATTTATGAGATTGCTATTTATCATCTGTTTGCTATTTTTAGCTTCGTGTGCCAAAGAGCAAAATAACCGCCCCGTAATAGTGGCCAGTATCGAGCCGATACGCTACTTCACCGAGGCAATGGTTGATACGCTATTTCGTGTAGTAAGCATGGTGCCGCAAGGCAGTAGCCCCGAAAGCTATGACCCCACTCCCCGACAACTTACCACCCTTGCCGATAGCAAAGCCTTCTTGGGTGTGGGCTACATAGGTTATGAAACGGCATGGCACGACCGCCTGAAAGCTAACGCACCGCAAGTGCCCTTCTTCAACCTCTCCGAAGAGGTAGAACTGATTAAGGCAGAACACCACCATCATGGGCATGAAGGTCATCACCACGTACATGGCGTAGAGGTGGAACCGCATACATGGACATCGCCACGCACAGCCATGAACATTGTTCGCAACATAACCAATGCGCTTTGCCAAATAGATGGTGTTCACACAGCTATCTACCAACAACGAGCCGATTCGTTGTTGCAACACCTACAACAGATAGACCAACAACTCACCGAACAGTTTGCTTCGGACAGCACCAATAAAGCTTTCCTCATCTACCATCCGTCGCTCTCTTACTTGGCACGCGATTACGGCTTGCAACAACTCTGCATCGAGGAAGAGGGACGCGAGCCATCGGCCGCCCACTTAAAGGAGTTGATAGACCGCTGCCGCCGCGAAGGTGTGCGCACCATCTTCATACAACCCGAGTTCGACCGCAAGCATGCCGAAGCCATAGCCCAGGAGATAGGAGATGTTGAGGTAGTGGAAATCAATCCCCTCGCCTATCAGTGGGAAGAGGAGTTAATGAGAATAATTCATAATTTATGATTGAAATTAGAAATCTATCGGCCGGATACGACGGCAAGGAAGTGCTTACCGATGTGAATATAACCATTCACGAACACGATTTTTTAGGCATCATCGGTCCTAATGGTGGTGGAAAGACCACCTTGATACGCTGCATCTTAGGCTTGCTGAAGCCCACGAAAGGCGAAATACAGTATGCCGACGATAACCTCATCAAGCAGATTGGCTACTTACCGCAATACAATAGCGTGGATCGTCGCTTCCCCATCAGCATAGAAGAGGTTGTCCTCTCCGGTTTGTTGGGTGGACGAAGCCTGAGCAAGGGTTATACAGCTGCCGAACGCCAGCAGGCACGCCAAGTCATCGAGCAAATGGGATTGGAAGGATTGGAGAAACGCGCCATTGGCGAACTGAGTGGCGGACAACTGCAACGCGCCATGCTTGGTCGTGCGCTTATCGCGAAGCCTCGCCTGCTCATCTTGGACGAGCCGGGCACCTACCTCGACCGCCAATCCACACACCGCTTGTATCAGCTCTTGGAAGAGGTGGCCCACCGATGCGCCATAGTCTTGGTCAGTCACGATGTTGGTACAGTGTTGCGTCAGGTAAAGAACGTGGCGTGCGTAGATGGTACGCTCCACTACCATGCAGCAGCCGAGGTGGATGCCGATTGGTTGGAAGCCCACCTTCATTGCCCCATCGAGATGGTTGGCCACGGCCATCTTCCCCATCGCGTGTTGCATCGACACGAGTAATTTATCAATATGTATCATAAAAAGAGGTTTTTGTAACAGAAAAAATGGTGTTGATTGGTGATAAAGGGTTATATTTGCAAAAATAAACCTTTTAAAAACAGAAAAACACCATGATGGACAGAAGAGATTTTCTGAAGAACATAGCCATGCTGGGAGCTGGCACGGCATTCCTGGCCAGTCCGTGGCTCTCTGCTTTTGCCGATGTGAAGGAGACTGCCAAAGAGAAATGCCGATTGGCGGTTATCGGTCCGGGCTCGCGCGGACAATTCCTAATGAGTTTCTTGGTACAAAACCCCAATGCAGAGATAGTGGCTTTGCACGACATTTACGACAAGTCCATTGAAGCGGCACTGAAACTGGTACCAAAAGCCAAAGTATATGACGATTATCGCAAATTGTTGGAAGACAAATCCATCGATGCCGTAGTGATTGCCACTCCGCTGAACACACACTTCCAGATAGCCATGGATGCATTCGATGCTGGCAAGCATGTATTCTGCGAAAAATCCATCGGCTACACCATGGAGCAGTGCTACAAGATGTACATGAAGCACCGCGAAACAGGAAAGATTTTCTTTACCGGACAACAACGCTTGTTCGACCCACGCTACATAAAGGCTATGGAGATGATTCATGCCGGAACCTTCGGTAGCATCAATGCCATACGCACCTTCTGGTATCGCAATAACGACTGGCGACGCTACTGCCCCAAGCCCGAACTGGAGAAACTGATAAACTGGCGACTATACAAAGAGTCGTCGCGCGGATTGATGACGGAATTGGCTTGCCACCAATTGCAAATAGGTAGTTGGGCGTTGCAAAAGCTACCGGAAAAGGTGTGCGGACATGGAGCCATCACTTACTGGAAAGATGGACGCGAGGTGTACGACAACATTCACTGCATGTATGTGTTTGACGATGGCGTGAAGATGACGTTCGACTCGGTTATCTCGAATA
Organism: Bacteroides sp.; assembly: GCA_017630035.1. GTDB lineage: Bacteria > Bacteroidota > Bacteroidia > Bacteroidales > Bacteroidaceae > Bacteroides. The sequence goes on along the minus strand of JAGBWA010000035.1, from coordinate 5,923 downwards.
AGTTCTACGGACTGGAAGAGCAGATTATGGGCAATTTGGGTACCGTAGAGCCGGAAAAAGGCAAGTACTACTTCGAGGATGTGGCACCAGCACCTGCTTTCTTGCAACTGATAAACGATTGGGAAAACAAACTGTTCGAATCATTGCCCTTTGCCGGCACAAGCTGGGCACCTGAAACGGCCAACGAAAACAAGGGCGAATACATCACCGGCGAACGACCAAAGACCGACGGCACATCGCTGCTACTGGATGCATTCGTAGAGGCTGTTATCACCCAAAAACAACCGGCACGCATAGCCGAAGAGGGATACTATGCCAGCATGCTCTGCTTGCTTGGACACCAAGCGTTGGAAGAGGAACGCACCCTCTACTTCCCCGACGAGTTTAAAATTGACTACCTGAATCATCAATCCCTTAAAACCAAAGAACAATGAAAGATACCCTATTGACAGCCCGAAGAAAGAAAACAGAAATCTACACTTGGTTGGTCTGTTTAGCGATAGCCATTGGGATTAATGTGTATGCCATCATTACCTACAACGCCTCGTTCATGGAGCTGATAACGTCGTTCTTCTATGTATTGGCCTTCAGTGTAGCGTTATACCTTGCATGGAGCATACTGCGCATAGGATTATACCTGATAACTCGTCTATTTAAAAGAAAACATTAACCATAACTTAACGTAATTTATCATGTCAACACGAAGAGATTTTTTGAAAACAATGTCATTGGCTTCGGCCGGTATGATGTTGGGCAGTGGACAATGGATTAATGCCATGACACCGGGTAGTACACCCGAACAAAAGAGAGCAAGTGCCGACAAAGTGAAGATTGCCTTCATCGGTATCGGTAACCGTGGTGCACAAATCATTGGCGACTTTGAAAGAACACAACAAATAGATGTTGTTGCGTTGTGCGATGTCGATTTAGACGGCAGACAATGCCAAGAGGTATTGGCCAAATTCCCGAAAGCGAAACGCTTCCGCGACTTCCGCAAGATGTTCGACGAAGCAGGTAACGAATTCGAAGCAGTAGCTATTGCTACGCCAGACCACTCGCACTTCCCTATCAGCATGTTGGCATTGGCCGAAGGCAAGCATGTGTTTGTGGAAAAGCCATTGGCACGCACCTTCTACGAAGCAGAATTACTGATGAATGCGGCTAAGAAACGTCCTAACCAGGTGACACAAGTGGGCAACCAAGGACATTCGGAAGGCAACTATTTCCAATTCAAAGCATGGACAGAGGCCGGTATCATTAAGGATGTAACGGCTATCACTGCCCATATGAACAATGCACGTCGTTGGCACGGATGGGATGCAAACATCATTAAATTCCCCGCCGGACAACAACTGCCTAAGGACATGGATTGGGACACATGGTTGGGCGTGAATCCTTATCACGACTACAATAAGGACTACCACCAAGGACAATGGCGTTGCTGGTACGACTTTGGTATGGGTGCTTTGGGCGACTGGGGCGCACACATCTTGGACACCGCACACGAATTCTTGGAACTGGGTTTGCCCTACGAAGTGAGCATGCTCTATGCCAACGGACATAACGACTACTTCTTCCCCTATTCATCGACTATCCTCTTCCGCTTCCCACAACGTAAGGGCATGCCGCCGGTGGATGTGACTTGGTACGATGGTTTGGACAACCTTCCACCTATCCCCGAAGGCTATGGCGTGCAAGGATTGGATCCAAACATCCCAACAACCAATCAAACCAACCAACCGCAAGCCAAGTTGAACCCGGGTAAGATTATCTATAGTAAGGATTTGACCTTTAAGGGTGGTAGCCATGGTAGTACATTGGAAATTATTCCGAAGGAAAAGGCAATAGAGATGGCCGACAAGTTGCCAGAAGTGCCTAAGAGCCCAAGCAACCACTACGAAAACTTTATCCGTGCATGCAAGGGCTTGGAAAAGACACGCTCGCCATTCGAAATCAATGGTGTGTTGAGCCAAGTATTCTCGTTGGGTGTTATTGCACAACGCCTAAACACACAACTGTTCTTCGACCCAAGAACAAAAGAAATTACCAACAATCCATTTGCCAACGCTATGCTGACAGGTATTCCACCACGCAAGGGTTGGGAACAATACTATAAACTATAAGTAATATGAAGAAATATTTTATCTTAGCATGTTGCCTATGTGGCGCTATCACCATGTCGGCACAAACCTGGGAACCACTTTTCAACGGCAAGAACTTAAATGGTTGGAAAAAACTGAATGGTAAAGCCGAATATAAGGTGGAAAACAATGCCATTGTAGGCTATACCAAAGCCAATACACCCAATACCTTCTTAGTAACAAAGAAGAACTATGGCGACTTTATCTTGGAGTTAGAATTTAAGGTAGACGACTCGATGAACTCGGGCATCCAATTCCGTAGCGAAAGCAAGAAGGAGTATCAAAAAGGACGTGTACACGGCTATCAATACGAGATTGACCCATCGGATCGTGCATGGTCGGGAGGTATTTACGACGAAGCTCGCCGCGGATGGTTGTATCCAATGACCAAGAACCCAAAAGCGCAAACTGCTTTCAAGAAAGGCGAATGGAACAAGGTGCGCATCGAATGTTTGGGCAACTCTATCCGCACTTGGCTGAACGGCATACCTTGCGCCAACATTTGGGACGACACAACGCCCAGTGGTTTCATTGCTTTGCAAGTACACGAAATATACAATAAGGCTGATGCCGGTAAGTGTGTGGCTTGGCGCGACATTCGCATCTGCACCACCGACGTGGCTAAGTATGTAACACCCGAAGCGCAATTGGCACCCGAAGCAAACATGATTGCCAACACGCTTTCTCCAACAGAACAGAAAGAGGGTTGGGCATTGTTGTGGGACGGCAAAACCACCGAAGGATGGCGCGGTGCGCGCATGAACGACTTCCCTAAGAAGGGTTGGGCCATTGAAAATGGTGTGTTAAAGGTGAACAAAGCCGATGGTGGCGAATCGACCAACGGTGGCGACATCGTAACCAAGCGTATGTACAAGAACTTCATCCTCTCGGTAGATTTCAAGATTACCGAAGGTGCCAATAGTGGTATCAAGTATTTCGTGAATCCCGACTTGAACAAGGGTGCCGGCTCGGCCATCGGTTGCGAATTCCAAATCCTGGACGACGAAAAGCATCCCGATGCTAAGATGGGCGTTAAGGGCAACCGCCAAGTGGCTTCGTTGTACGACTTGATTCCTGCGCCTAAGGACAAACCTTTCAACAAGAAGGAGTGGAATACCGCTACCATCGTAGTGAAGGGCAACCATGTTGAGCACTGGTTGAATGGTGTGAAGGTGATTGAATATACCCGTAACAACGCCATGTGGAATGCATTGGTAGCTTATAGCAAGTATCGCGACTGGCCAAACTTTGGTAATGCCGAAGAGGGTCACATCTTGTTGCAAGACCACGGTGATGAAGTGTGGTTCAGAAACGTAAAGATCAAAGAACTGAAGTAAATGTCTGTTCAATACCTATACAAATCCTCGCCTACGGGCGAGGGTTTGTTTTATGCTTGGTTCTCCGCCATGCACACAAGGATGGATGTGGCTATGTATGGAGATAGGCCGGAGGACGAATGGGTAGCCATAGGCGAAGGAATTGAAGCAACGATTCGCCAATTGGAATCCATCGGCAACTGCTATGATGTGCATAGCGAACTGGCTCTTGCCAACCGACAAGCGGCTATCCAACCCGTAGCATTGAGCAACGACTTATACGATATGCTTGCCATTTGCAAGCGGTATCATACCGAAACAATGGGTTGTTTCGACGTAACAGTACTTTCCGAAAATCACAATAGGGAAACCATGAATTGTGTGCAACTAAGCGAAGATGCACACACCTTATATTATAGTAGCCCGGGCATCAGCATCAACCTATCCGGCTTCATCAAAGGATATGCGCTGGAGAAAATCAAGCAGCTATTACACGAACATGGTGTGGCGAATGCATTGGTCAACTTAGGCAATAGCTCCATCCTCGCTATGGGCAATCATCCGAACGGAGAGGGTTGGAAGGTAGGCGAATACACCTTGCACAATCAATGCCTGACCACTTCGGGAAACGATACAGATGCACGCAAACACATCATCTCGCCACAAACGGGAAAGATGGTGGAAGGACGCGGAAAAGTGTCTGTTATCACCGAGAATGCCTACATTGGCGAGATATACTCCACCGCTCTCTTTGCCGCCACCGATGAGCAACGCATCTGCCTATTACGTTCGGCAGATACACCGATACTATTCCATCGATTCACGGAATAGCTTCGGTGGAAATACAAAAAAACATTAAACTATTGCGCATTCTGTTGATTTGTACTACTTTTGTGCCCGAAAAAAGAATGTGGAAAGATTTGAGTAGCTTGCAACCACGGTAAAAAATGCTAAAACACATACTTCCAAAAGCAGTGTGTGCCCCAGCAGGCAACATTATTCTCTCCCCCATTCTCTACGTTTAATAACACTAAATCTTTAGAAGAAATGGGCTATTTATTTACATCAGAATCAGTGTCGGAAGGACATCCCGACAAAGTAGCAGATCAAATATCGGATGCTGTCTTGGACAAGTTATTGGCCTACGACCCACAATCGAAGGTAGCTTGCGAAATACTTGTTACCACCGGTCAAGTAGTTGTAGCCGGCGAAATCAAAACCAAGGCGTATGTCGATTTGCAACTCATCTCGCGCGAAGTAATCAAGAAAATTGGCTATACCAAGGGCGAATACATGTTCGAAAGCCAATCGTGCGGTGTGCTCAGTGCCATTCACGAACAAAGTCCCGACATCAATCGCGGTGTTGAACGCGAAGACCCTATGGATCAAGGTGCCGGCGACCAAGGAATGATGTTTGGCTATGCCACCAACGAAACAGAAAACTACATGCCATTGTCGCTCGACCTCTCGCATCGCATCCTTCAAGTATTGGCCGACATCCGTCGCGAGGGCAAGGAAATGACCTACTTGCGCCCCGACTCGAAGAGCCAAGTAACCATCGAATACGACGATAACGGCACACCTGTGCGCATCGATACCATCGTAGTATCAACCCAACACGACGACTTTATCCAACCGGCCGACGATAGCGAAGCCGCACAACTGAAAGCCGACGAAGAGATGCTCAGCATCATCCGTCAAGACGTGATAAACATCTTGATGCCACGCGTCATCGCATCCATCCATTCGGAAAAGGTATTGGCACTCTTCAACGACCAAATCATCTACCACGTAAACCCAACCGGCAAGTTCGTTATCGGCGGCCCACACGGCGATACCGGCCTCACCGGTCGCAAGATTATCGTCGATACCTATGGCGGCAAGGGAGCACACGGTGGTGGTGCCTTCTCGGGTAAAGACCCCTCGAAGGTGGACCGTTCGGGTGCATACGCCACTCGCCACATTGCCAAGAACTTGGTAGCAGCCGGTGTAGCCGACGAGATATTGGTGCAAGTGAGCTACGCCATCGGTGTGGCCAAACCCATCAACATCTACGTAAACACCTACGGACGAAGCAACGTGCCTATGACCGATGGTGAGATTGCCAACAAAATCAACGAAATCTTCGACATGCGCCCCAAAGCCATCGAAGACCGCCTGAAGCTGCGCAACCCCATCTACCAAGAAACCGCTGCCTACGGCCACATGGGACGCGAACCACAAGTAGTAACCAAACGCTTCCGTAGCCGCTACGAAGGCGATAAGGACATGGAAGTGGAACTCTTCACTTGGGAAAAGTTGGATTATGTAGATAAGGTGAAAGAAGCCTTCGGATTATAATAAACATATCGTATATGAAACAGGCGTTTCTAATTCGCTACGCCTGTTTGTTTTTATATCAGTTTAAATTCGTATCCTTCGGCTTGTAGATACTCTAGTGCACGGGGAAGTGCATATTGCAAGTTG
>JAGBWA010000034.1 GCA_017630035.1 Bacteroides sp. | reverse complement strand
GGCATACCCCGAAATGTTAATAAAAAATCGAGTGGCGAAATTATTTGTGCAGCGCGCAAAGGGGGTGTATCTTTGCAACGAAGTTAGTGATGAACGATGAGTGATTAGTGATTAACGAAAGGCATCCGGAGGCCCCACTTAACACTAAAACACTAATTATTCGCTCACTAAACAAAACGGACGCACCATGGCGCGTCCCTACGAACAAACTAACAAACTAAAACACTAAAAAAACTATGGCAATTAATTTGAAAGCAAAACAGCAATTACAGTATGTGGGTAAAGAGGCCGGTGGTGGCGGCGATGAGGTGCTGAATCCGTTTCACCAACACAATGCGGACACACCATGGCGCGTCCCTACACAAAAAAAAGAGGGTGCGTCGTTAAGACACGCCCTCTTTTCAATGGATATAAAGTATATTGTTGACTTTATTTTACTTCCTCGAAATCTGCATCTTGAACATTGTCGCCATGCTTGTCGTTTTGAGCACCACCTTGTGCACCGGCATTCATGTCGGGACCAGCTTGTTGAGCACCGCTTTGTGCGTACATTTCAGCGCTTGCTGCTTGGAAAGCTGTGTTAAGTTCGTTCATTGCAGCATCGAAAGCGGCCAAGTCTTGTGCTTTGTGAGCATCTTTCAATTTGCCAAGAGCAGCTTCGATAGGAGCTTTCTTGTCGGCTGGCAACTTATCACCCAATTCTTTCAATTGGTTTTCGGTTGTGAAGATCATTGAGTCGGCTTGGTTCAACTTATCAATCTTTTCACGTTCTTTCTTATCTGCTTCTGCATTTGCTTCAGCTTCTGCCTTCATGCGTTCGATTTCTTCCTTGCTCAAACCGCTTGATGCTTCGATGCGGATAGCTTGTTCCTTACCTGTAGCCTTATCCTTAGCAGATACCTTGAGGATACCATTAGCATCGATGTCGAAAGCAACTTCAATTTGAGGTACACCACGACGAGCAGGGGCAATACCTGTCAAGTTGAACTGACCGATTGACTTGTTTTGTGAAGCCATTGGGCGTTCGCCTTGCAATACGTGGATGGTTACTTCTGTTTGGTTGTCGGCAGCTGTAGAGAAAGTTTCTACCTTGCGAACAGGGATAGTAGTGTTTGCTTCGATCATCTTAGTCATTACACCACCCAATGTTTCGATACCCATAGAAAGTGGAGTAACGTCGAGCAATACAACACCCTTGATTTCGTCTGTCAATACTGCACCTTGAACAGCAGCACCTACAGCAACTACTTCATCAGGATTTACGCCCTTTGAAGGAGCTTTACCAAAGAAGTCTTCTACCAACTTTTGTACGGCAGGAATACGTGAAGAACCACCTACAAGGATTACTTCATCGATATCAGCATTGCTCAAGCCAGCATCGCTCATAGCCTTCTTACATGGTTCGAGACATGCTTGAATTAAACCGTGAGCCAAAGCTTCGAACTTAGCACGAGTCAAAGTCTTAACCAAGTGCTTAGGCACACCACCTACTGGCATGATGTATGGCAAGTTGATTTCGGTTGTTGTAGTTGATGACAATTCAATCTTAGCCTTTTCAGCAGCTTCCTTCAAACGTTGAAGTGCCATAGGATCTTGAGTAAGATCGGCACCTTCGTCGTTCTTGAATTCTTCTACCAACCAGTTGATGATTACTTGGTCGAAGTCGTCACCACCAAGGTGAGTATCACCATTTGTAGAAAGTACTTCGAATACACCACCACCAAATTCGAGGATAGAGATATCGAATGTACCACCGCCAAGGTCGAACACAGCAATCTTCATATCTTTGTTTGCCTTGTCAATACCGTAAGCCAAAGCAGCAGCAGTTGGTTCGTTTACGATACGCTTTACTTCCAAACCTGCAATTTGACCTGCTTCTTTAGTTGCTTGGCGTTGAGAGTCTGAGAAGTAGGCAGGTACAGTAATAACCGCTTCTGTTACTTCTTGTCCAAGATAATCTTCGGCAGTCTTTTTCATCTTTTGAAGAATCATAGCCGAAATTTCTTGTGGAGTATATTTACGACCATCGATATCTACGCGTGGCATGTTGTTTTCGTTAACTACAACATAAGGTACGCGAGAGATTTCTTTTTGTACTTGGCTCCAATTTTCGCCCATGAAGCGCTTGATAGAATAAATGGTGCGCTTTGGATTAGTGATAGCTTGACGCTTAGCAGGATCACCAACTTTGCGTTCACCACCATCAACGAATGCTACTACAGAAGGAGTAGTGCGCTTACCTTCACTATTTGTGATTACAACAGGTTCGTTACCTTCGAAAACTGCTACACAAGAGTTTGTTGTTCCTAAGTCAATACCAATAATTTTTCCCATAATTCTTTTTTATAATTTAGTTATTAATTTCGTTATACTTTCATCGGGATTATTTTGTTGTTGCCCGACACTATTCTATATAACAAATTGCGTGCCAAACTGTTTTTTAAGGGAAAAATATGATTTTTCATGCCAAATGGTGACAAAAGGTGACAGATTTGTCACACGAATCGGACATTAATGTCACAATAAAGCTATTTCGCGCAAGATATAAACGGCCTCTTCTACCGTAGTAACATTTTTCACAAGCATGCTACGACGATTATTTTGCTCACGCAAATCGCAACGACGAGTATATTTCATCATATAATCGATCATCTTGCCAAACGCTTGGCTTTGATAATAGGGGCTATCGGGGTTGCTCACAAAGAAGAGGCTCATACGGCTGCCTTTCAGATACACCTTCTCTACACCTAAACGAGCCGCCAAACGGCGAAGGGAAACGATGCGCAACAACTCTTCCGTTTCGTTAGGTACAGGGCCAAAGCGGTCTTCGAGGCGTTCGCGGAAGGCTTGTACATCTTTCTCTAACGTCAATGAATCGAGCTCACGATATAGCAACATACGTTCACTACTTCCGGTAACATAATCGGCCGGTAGAAGCAATTCAAGGTCACTTTCCACCTGACATTCGTCAACAAATTGCTCACCACTGATTTGTCCACTACCATCGGCCTCTTGTTGCTCTTGCTCAACGTATAGGTTTGCAAATTCATCGTTTTTCAACTCACGCACAGCCTCGGTTAATATCTTCTGATAGGTTTCATAACCCAAATCGGCTATAAAGCCACTTTGCTCGGCACCAAGCATATTGCCTGCGCCACGAATGTCAAGGTCTTGCATAGCAATGTGTATGCCGCTACCTAAATCGCTAAAGTTTTCAATGGCTTGCAAGCGTCGGCGAGCTTCTTGCGTTAACGATGACAAAGGAGGTGCCAAAAGATAGCAGAAGGCCTTCTTATTGCTACGGCCTACACGTCCACGCATTTGATGAAGGTCGCTCAAGCCAAAGTTGTGCGCCTGATTTATAATGATAGTGTTCGCATTAGGAATATCAATACCACTCTCTACAATGGTAGTAGCAAGCAACACGTCGTAATCGTAATTCACAAAGTCGAAAATAATCTTCTCCAAATCGGCCGGATCCATCTGTCCATGTCCAATGCAAACACGACAATCGGGGATGTTTCGCTCGATAAGTGCTTTCAATTCGGGCAAATTACTAATGCGATTGTTCACAAAGAATACTTGTCCGTTGCGACTCATTTCAAAGTTTATGGCATCGACAATAACCTCCGGATTGAAGGTATGCACTTCTGTTTGTATGGGGTAACGATTGGGCGGTGGCGTTTGGATAACACTTAAATCGCGAGCACCCATCAACGAGAATTGCAAGGTACGAGGGATGGGTGTAGCGGTCATGGTCAGCGTATCGACATTCACCTTTAGTTGACGAAGTTTTTCCTTTACACTAACGCCAAACTTCTGCTCTTCGTCGATAATCAGCAATCCCAAATCTTTGAATTTTACATCCTTTCCTAAAATGCGATGCGTACCAATCAAGATGTTTACATCACCATTTTCAAGCGCTTTCAGTACAGCTTTACTTTGTGCAGAAGTGCGTGCACGACTTAAATACTCTACCCTACATGGGAAGTTTTTCAAGCGTTCGCTAAAGGTTTGGAAATGTTGATAAGCCAACACCGTAGTTGGCACTAACACAGCTACTTGCTTATTGTCGGCCGCGGCCTTGAAAGCGGCACGAATAGCTACTTCTGTCTTTCCAAAGCCCACATCGCCACACACCAATCTATCCATAGGGCGAGCACTCTCCATATCGGCTTTCACATCGGCCGTTGCTTTGCTTTGATCGGGGGTATCTTCATACAAAAAGCTTGCTTCGAGCTCGTTTTGCATAAAGCTATCGGGGCTAAATTGGAAGCCCTTTTCTTCGCGACGTTTCGAGTAAAGTAGAATCAAATCGCGCGCTATATCCTTGATTTTTTTCTTTGTCTTTTCCTTTAGCTTTTCCCATGCACCGGTGCCCAACTTATTCAAATTAGGTGCTTCGCCATCTTTTCCTTTATACTTCGACACTTTGTGCAAAGAGTGGATAGAGACAAACACTACATCGTCGTTGCGAAACAAGAGTTTCATTACCTCTTGTGTGGTATTGCCATTGGGGATGCGCACCAAGCCGGCAAACTTACCTACCCCGTGATCGGTATGCACTACATAATCGCCCGGTGTGAATTGATTCAACTCTTTCAAGGATAGTGCCACCTTACCACTTCGCGCCTTGTCACTCTTCAGGTTATACTTATGAAAGCGGTCGAATAGCTGATGGTCGGTAAACACACAAATGCGCAAGGTATGATCCACAAAACCTTCGTGAAGAGTTTTATCGACGGCCTCGAAGTGAATATCATCTCCCCTATCCTCGAAGATAGCACGAATGCGTTCAATCTGCTTGTGGCTATCACTACAGATGTATAATTCGTAGCCTTCTGCAAGGAAATTTTTGAAACTATCGGCCACTAAGTCGAAGTTCTTGTGCCAAATAGGTTGCGTAGATGTGCCGAACGTAATCTGTGCATCCACCGAACCTGTTGGGTGGGTGCCAAACTCTAACCGACGAAAATCGAGTGCGCGAAGAGAGAATTCGCCTCCATCAATCAGCTTTCCCTCTAACGAAAGCGGAAGTTCGTCTTCGGTAGCATTCGATTGGATGGCCTGTTGTGTCAAAGCCTCATCGTGTACCGTTTGTATGCGTTCGCGCAACCAAAGGAAATCGCGCATGGCAAGTATGGTGTCGGCCGAAAGAAAATCGAGGAAAGAGATAAGGTTACCTCCTTGTTTGCTTAAACCTCGACTAAGGTCGGGCACTATCACTACATCGTTGCGTTTCTCTTTCGATAGTTGCGATTGCACTTCGAAGGTGCGCAAACTCTCTATCTCATCGCCAAAGAAGTCGATACGATAAGGATACTCCGACGAAAAAGAGAAGACGTCGATAATGCTACCACGAACAGCATATTGTCCTGGCTCATAGACATAATCCACAAACTCGAAATTGAATTCGCGCAACACATCTACCACAAATTGCATATCAACCCTATCGCCTTGGAAAAGCTTCAAGGTTTTCTCTTGCAACTCTTGTTGAGAAACCACTTTTTCGGCAAGTGCATCGGGATAAGTCACAATACACAATCCCTTTTCCTGCTTTTGAAGACGGCTCAGCACTTCGGTGCGAAGTATCTCATTAGCCGCATCTTTTTGCCCATATTTTATGGCTCGGCGAAACGATGAAGGGAAAAACAGCACCTTCTCCTCGCCCAATAATTGCACTAAATCGTGATAGAAATAGCCCGCCTCTTCCAAGTTACCCAAGATGAAAACAAACGGATGCTTCTCCTTGCCTATCAGCACACTGGCCAATAAGGAAGAAGAGGAAGCAGACAAGCCACCACAATAAAAATGCTTTAAAGTGGTGTCGTCTAATATCCGATTGAGCGCCTCAATATTCGGATGTTTTTCGTAGCGTTGTCTCAGTTGGGTAATAGTCATTCGTTTAGCAGGGTATGTCGTTTTTATGTTTCAATAATTCTTGGTATATGCCTTCGGGAAGGAAGAAACGGATGTCCTTACCTTGCGATAACGACTCGCGAATGAAGGTTGAGCTAACCTCCAACACGGGCGAATCGACCATACGCACACCACTTGGCAATGCATTTGCATCAATCGGATAGCCCGGACGAGGATATATCAACAAACCATGCTGGGCAAGTATCTCCTCCGATTTATACCAACGCGGAAAGCCCGGCCAATTATCACTTCCCATTATTAAATGGAAGGTGTGTTCGGGATATTGGCGTTTCAATTCGTTCAGCGTATTGATGGTGTATGACGGACGAGGAAGCGAAAACTCAACATCGCTTGCACGAAACTTTGGATAATCGGCAATAGCCATCTGCACCAATTGCAAACGAAGTTCGTCGGGCATCAAGCGGTTGCCTTGCTTGAAAGGATTGCATGGGCTTACCACAAACCACACTTCGCCCAAACCTTCGTATTCGCAAAGGTAATTGGCCAATGCCAAATGTCCTACGTGTATAGGATTAAACGAGCCGCTGAATATTCCGATTTGCATACTTATTCTTCCTCTGTTTCAATAACTTCAACTAAAAAACTCACGGGGCGAAAACCATCGTTGCACGATAGCATAACCGAACGAGGATTCTTCATCCACCCATCGTAAAAATTGGTAGCACCATGAGCCAAGCCCATAGCGAAGGGCGAGATGGTTTGCCAAGCACTTTCGCAAAGGCCTTCGGGTTTCTCCCACCCGTTGGCAATGAATGTTTGGCCCTCTTCCATGTCGCAAGCATGTTCAATGGGATTTTCGTATTTATCTATCAAATCCTGATGACACACTTTGCGCACAACGGTTATTTTGAGTTTCTTCATGCGTTGAGAAATTCTTTTAATACCTCTAATGTTTCGGCTTGTGCCTTTTCCAAATCGTCGTTCACAATTACTTTATCGAACTTAGGCGCAAAGGTCAGTTCGTAAGAAGCTTTCGCCAAGCGATCCTCAATCACCTCGGGCGCATCGGTGCCGCGGCCTTCAAGGCGTTGGCGAAGTGCCTCAATGGAAGGTGGTTGGATGAAGATAGACAATGCACGTTCGCCATAAAATTGCTTTATGTTGCATCCGCCCACAACATCTACATCGAACACAACGTTTTGTCCAGCCTCCAATTGGCGTTCAACTTGTGCTTTCAATGTGCCGTAGAAGCGATCTTCGTATACCTCTTCATACTCCAAGAATTCGTCGTTGGCTATGCGTTGACGAAACTCTTCGGGCGATAGGAAGAAGTACTCTACACCATGTTGCTCGGTGCCGCGTGGAGGGCGACTTGTAGCACTGATAGAGAAAGCTAAATTCAAGTTTTGCTTCAATAAATAGTTGATAATAGTGCTTTTACCTGAGCCTGAGGGGGCTGAAAAGATGATTAGTTTAGCCATATTACATTACGTTCAACACTTGTTCTTTAATTTGCTCTAACTCGTCTTTCATTTGGACAACAATCTTCTGCATCTCGGCATGGTTCGACTTGCTACCCAATGTATTGATTTCGCGTCCCATCTCTTGCGCAATGAATCCCAACTTCTTGCCTTGTCCGCTACCCTCTTCCATTGTATCGATGAAATAGTTCAAGTGGTTTGTCAAGCGTTGTTTTTCTTCGTTTACATCCAACTTTTCGATGTAGTAAATCAATTCTTGCTCAAGTCGGTTTTTGTCGTAATCCACACTAACCGTCTTCTCCAAAGCATCGACAATGCGTTCTTTAATTTTTGCTACACGCTCCTTTTCGAATGGCTCAACTTGTGCCAACAATGAAGCGATGTTAGAAATATTCTGACGGAATTTGTTCGAAAGAGCAATGCCTTCTTGCTTGCGGAAATCCACCAATTGTCCCAAGGCATCGGCAATAGCTTTACGCACTTCTACCCATTCGTTTTCGTCAAGTTCAACCACTTCAACCTTGCTCATTACATCGGGCATACGAAGCAAGATAGTGAACCAATCTTCCGGCAACGGAATTGATTGTGTTTCAGAAATCTGCTTGATTTGGTTGTAGTAGGCCGTTAACAACTCAGCATTGATTGGTGTAGCAAGTTGCGAGGCCTCATTCTTCTCTATCCACAACGAAAAATCAACTTTTCCTCGTTCGAGAACTTTGGATATTTCCGCACGAATTTCCATCTCTTTCTCGCGATAGAGAGGAGCTATACGTGTGGACAAATCGAGTGCCTTACTGTTGAGCGATTTTACCTCTACATGAACTTTTTTATCGGGAAGTTCAACGGTCGATTTTCCAAAACCCGTCATCGATTGTATCATAATGCTTCTTAAGTTTTGCGCAAAATTACGCGAATATTTTAATTAGTGAAAATAATAACGTATTTTTGTCAGCTAATTCGTATAAAGTAGTTTAAAAAGATGTCGTGCATACTACATATTGAGACCTCAACATCGGCCTGTTCGGTTGCTATCAGCAACGAAGGCGAGAATGTTTTTGAGAAGAAAGATTTAATAGGCCCCTCGCACAATGTTTCGTTAGGGGTGTTTGTGGACGAGGCACTATCGTTTGCCGATAGCCATGCCCTGCCGCTCGATGCGGTAGCCGTCAGTTGCGGGCCAGGCTCGTACACCGGCCTTCGCATTGGTGTGTCTATGGCAAAAGGTATTTGCTATGGACAAGACTTAAAGTTGATAGGCATACCTACCCTAAAGGTGATGTGTGTACCCGTGTTGCTCTACCAAGAGTTGCCAGACGATGCCTTGCTTTGCCCCATGATCGATGCCCGCCGAATGGAGGTATATGCCGCCATCTACGACCGCTCGTTGAACACCGTGCGCGAGATTGGTGCAGACATAGTGGATGAAAACTCCTATAGCGAGTACCTCGACAAGCAACCGGTTTACTTCTTCGGAAATGGTGCCGCCAAATGCAAAGAGAAGTTGACGCACCCCAATGCACACTTCATAGACAACATCACGCCACTGGCAAGCATGATGTTTCCATTAGCCGAAAAAGCCATTGCCGACAACGATTTTAAAGACGTAGCCTACTTTGAACCTTTCTACCTGAAAGAGTTCATTGCTGGCACACCAAAAAAATTACTATAAACGGAAAATAAATTTACCCTTAAGGGAAAATAAAAAACATAAAAAGAGGATGCAATATAACACTCAACGAAAAAAGATGAAGTTGCCCGAATATGGACGCAGCATTCAAAACATGGTGGACTATGCCGTGACCATAGAAGACAAGGCCGAACGCCAACGATGCGCCAACACCATCATCAGCATTATGGGAAACATGAATCCACAATTGCGCGATGTGACCGACTTCAACCATAAACTTTGGGATCACCTGGCCATTATGTCCGACTTCAAACTCGACATTGACTATCCCTACGAAATTGTACCACAAGATCACTTGGAAAGCCGCCCCAAGATGGTGCACTATCCCAGTAGCAAAATACACTATTTGCACTATGGACGCACCTTGGAAACACTGATAAAGGCTGCTTGCGAGTTCGAAGAGGGCGTAGAAAAAAACAACATCATCGCACTGATTGCCAACCACATGCGCAAAAGCTATACCGCATGGAATAAGGATATGGTGGAAGATCAAAAAATTATCGATGACCTCTACCAACTTTCGGATGGCAAACTGACGCTTACCCCCGAAATACTACAACTGATGCAAAAACGTATGGGAGAAAACGTACGTAAGCCATCGGGAGGCAACAAAAATAATGGCAAAGCCAAAATGTCGAACAAAAACAACCGTAAACGCTTTGATTCGAAAAGATGAAGTATATAAAATCGGAGTGCTGAACAAGCCGCATGGCATACACGGCGAGTTGCAATTTACCTTCAGCGATGATATATTCGACCGCACCGAGGCCGAATACATTATCTGCATGATGGATGGCATACTTGTGCCCTTTTTCATCGAAGAGTATCGCTTCCGCTCGGAAAATGGCGCACTGATTAAACTCGAAGGTATCGACGATGCCGAAAAAGCACGTATGTTCACCAACACCGAAGTATATTTCCCCATCAATGCCGCACAAACGGCAAGCGATGGACAATATAGTTGGAATTTCTTCGTAGGCTTTACCGTAGAAGATACTACACACGGCCCTTTGGGACAGATAACCGACATTGACGATGCCACACTAAATACCCTCTTCGTTGTGGATTATCAAGACGATGAGTTGCTGATACCCGCTTGCGAAGAGTTTATCATCGACATAATGCCCAACGAAAGACGCATCTTGATGCAACTTCCCGAAGGGTTACTTGAATAAAAACAAGCAATAGAGATGGCAAAGAAGAAACAACATAATGCATTTTGGAAAGACATTAAGTTCAAGTACAAGCTAACGCTGACCGACGAAAACTCGTTGGAAGAGGTGGGTAGTGTCTATTTCACTAAGTTGAAAGGCATCGTGCTCATAGCAGTCATGCTCATCACCATATTTGCATTGGCATCCATCATGATTGCCTACACACCTTTGCGCAACTATCTGCCCGGATATATGAATAGCGAAATCCGTTCGCAAGTGGTGAACAACGCGCTCAAGGTAGATTCGCTTATCGAGGTGGCCAATAGGCAAAACCTCTACATCATGAACATTCAAGACATCTTTGCCGGAAACATCAAAGCCGATACTATTCAATCCATCGACTCGCTCACCATCATCCGAAAAGATTCGCTCATCGACCGTAGCGAACGCGAAATGGCCTTCAGAAGAGAATACGAAGAGCGCGAGAAATACAACCTCAGCTCAATAGGTCAACGCTCGGAAATGTCGGGCGTACTCTTCCATCGCCCCACACAAGGCATCATCAGCAACGCTTTCGATGCCGAAAAGCAACACTATGGCATAGACATAGCCGCACAAGATGGAGAAAGCGTAGTGGCTACTCTCGATGGTACAGTAATCGTGAGCACCTATACCGCCGACACGGGATATGTAATCATGATACAACATAATCAAGACCTTATTTCTGTATATAAGCATTGTAGCCTGCTACTAAAAAAGCAAGGCGAAAGTGTGAAAGCAGGCGAAGCCATCGCATTGGCGGGTAAGAGTGGTACGTTGGCACACAACAATCCACACTTACACTTCGAACTTTGGCGAAAAGGAAAAGCAATAAACCCTGAAACACTAATTGTCTTTTAAACGAAAATATGAAGAAACAAATAGCTATACTTGGTTCAACAGGCTCAATAGGCACACAAGCCCTACAAGTAATCGAAGAGCATTCCGACCGCTACGAAGCCTATGTGCTAACGGCAAACAATCGCGTGGAAGAACTCATTGAGCAAGCACGCAAATTCAAACCCGAAGCCGTTGTTATAGCCAACGAAGCCAAATATAACCAACTGAAAGAAGCACTTGCCGACCTACCCATCAAGGTATATGCCGGCGAAGAAGCATTATGCCAAATCGTTACCGACGAAAACATCGATATGGTGCTAACGGCTATGGTAGGTTATGCCGGATTAAAACCAACAATGAATGCCATCCGTGCAAAGAAGGCTATCGCCTTGGCCAACAAAGAAACGCTTGTTGTAGCCGGTGAGCTAATCAATGAATTGGCCCAACAATTTGGTACCCCTATCCTACCCGTCGATTCCGAACATTCGGCCGTCTTCCAATGCTTAGCTGGGGAAATAGGCAATCCTATCGACAAAGTGATATTAACGGCATCGGGAGGCCCCTTCCGCACATATACGCTCGAGCAACTAGCCACCGTAACCAAAGCACAAGCCTTGAAGCATCCCAATTGGGACATGGGCGCTAAAATCACCATCGACTCGGCCAGTATGATGAACAAAGGTTTCGAGGTAATCGAAGCTAAATGGTTGTTTGGCGTACGTCCCGACCAAATAGAGGTAGTAGTGCATCCGCAAAGCATCATACACTCGATGGTGCAATTCGAAGATAGCTCAATCAAAGCACAACTCGGCTTGCCCGATATGCGCTTGCCCATACAATATGCTTTCTCTTACCCCGATCGCTTGCATGCATCCTTCCCACGATTGGATTTCAAGACTTGCACGCAACTCACCTTCGAGCAACCCGATACTAAGCGCTTCCGCAATTTAGCATTAGCCTACGAAGCATTGGATAAGGGAGGAAACATGCCGTGTATCATCAATGCCGCCAACGAAGTAGTTGTATCGGCCTTCTTGAACGACCGCATCTCTTTCCTTGGCATGAGCGATGTGATAGAAAAGTGTATGCAACAAGTTTCTTTCATCGAAAAACCAACCTACGAAGACTATGTAGCCACCGATAAGCTAACGCGCATCATGGCCAACGAACTAATATAATTCATAACTCAAAACTCATAACTCATTAAATGGAGACATTCTTAATCAAAGCATTACAACTCATCATGAGCCTCTCGTTGCTTGTGTTAATTCACGAGGGAGGCCACTTCCTATTTGCCCGCCTATTCAAAACAAGAGTAAATAAATTCTGCCTTTTCTTCGACCCTTGGTTCACACTATTCAAGTTCAAACCCAAGAAAAGCGAAACCGAATATGCCATCGGTTGGCTACCCTTAGGTGGCTATGTACAAATAGATGGTATGGTGGACGAAACACAAAGTGCTGACGAGTTGGATCACCCAGTACAACCTTGGGAATTTCGTGCTAAGCCGGCATGGCAACGCCTATTCATCATGATTGGTGGTGTGTTGTTCAACTTCCTACTCGCCTTGTTCATCTACTCAATGATACTCTTCACTTGGGGCGATGAATACATCCCTGTTCAGCAAGCACCTCTTGGTATGTCGTTCAACGAAACGGCAAAATCGGTTGGATTCCGCGATGGTGACGTATTGATTTCGGCCGATGGCGTACCCTTCGAACGCATGAATACCGATTTGCTTACCGCCGTGGTAGATGCACGCCAAGTAACCGTAATGCGCAATGGTGCAGAAGCATCGGTATATATCCCCGAAGACATGATGCAACGCCTCATGGCCGATAGCATTCGCTTTGCCTCATTCCGCTTGCCATACGTTATTGAAAGCGTAGTGACCAATACACCTGCCTTCCATGCCGGATTGCAAGCAGGCGACCAAATCACTCATCTCGATGGCAAAGCAATCGACTACAACGAATTCCTTGCAGAGATGTACAAACGTCGTGAATCAAATGGCCCACACGAGATTCAATTGACATACATTCGTCGTAATCAAACCGACACACTAACCATTATGTCCGACTCAACCTATCGCATTGGCGTAATGGTCAATCCCGACGTTATGCCCGTTGTACGCAAAGAGTATGGTTTCTTCGAAGCCTTCCCTGCCGGTATTGCATTGGGCGTTAATACCTTGAAAGGCTATGTAGGCCAAATGAAGTACCTCTTCTCTAAAGAGGGTGCTAAGCAATTAGGTGGCTTTGGTGCTATTGGTAGCATCTTCCCTTCTACTTGGGATTGGCATCAATTTTGGAACATGACCGCATTCTTGAGCATCATCCTTGCGTTCATGAATATCCTTCCTATCCCGGCCCTCGATGGTGGACACGTATTGTTCCTACTCTACGAAATCATTGCCCGTCGCAAGCCAAGCGACAAGTTCATGGAGCGTGCACAAATGATTGGTATGCTACTACTCTTCACCCTCCTCATTTGGGCAAACTTAAACGACATCATCCGCTACCTATTCTAAGAAGTAACTTCCTTAATACAATATAGCCTCCGCACTTCTTCGTGCGGAGGCTTTATTTTATCGTAACTTACGACCAACGTTGATCGTAACTTAAGACCAAGGTTAGTCATAAGTGAAGACCAAAAAAGCATGAATTGGAATACATCAATGTATGCAAGGATAGGATTGTATAGTCTTTAACAATCTTTTTAGCACTGTTAAATCGTATAATCCAACATTGGAAGTTCTGAAGAAATCTGCTTGTCGTCAATCCGCAAATTATACAATCGGTTCAATTCCCTTCTAATTTTTTAAAATGTTTTTCCATGAGCAGGCTCTATATCACCTGTAACAATAATTTTATTCCAATGTAAAATTCGTAAAGTAAACATTGAATCCGACCTCTTCACTCCATTTAATAATCTTTGATTTATCAATTGCTTCAGGAAGTGAATCAATGAATACATATTTCACCTTCTCGTTTATGATAACTTCTTCCGCTGATTTATAATCTTCAATAGATTTTATTTCCAAATCTTGCAAGTAAATAGGGGCATCACAAAGACCAACTATTTTCCGATCTAAATGTTGCCATTCCTCTGGACCTAAATCGCCATCCTTTATTTTATCCTTGTCTATTTGGGCATATATAGGAATGAATTTGCTCAGGAATTGAACAGATGATATATTTATAAATGCTAATACTGGAATTTGTCTGATTATTCCAAGTCTGATTATTGTAGGAAGCACATATTCTTCGGATAAGATACTCCCATTTGTATATTTATCTTTTAAATTCATGTTTCTATTAGCTATTATCTTATAATTCCTCTTCCTTAAACTCCTTCAACTTTATCTGCAAGTCCTTC
>JAGBWA010000006.1 GCA_017630035.1 Bacteroides sp. | reverse complement strand
TACTTTTGTCAATCATGTCGATGTTATTTAGGTGATTATAGCACTGGGGTTCCACCTCTTCCCATTCCGAACAGAGAAGTTAAGCCCAGTCACGCCGATGGTACTGCGTAACAGTGGGAGAGTAGGTAGTCGCCGTTTTAGTTGAGCCTTCGTTATCCAATGGGATGACGGAGGCTTTTTGGTTTTATGTACTTTTTGTTGTTCTTTTCTCTCTTTTTTGAAAATTCTTTCGATTATTAATGCTTGTTATCAATGAAATTTCGTAATTTTGGCGGAAATCTGTAAAATCATAATAACTACTATCAATATGGAAAACAAAATTCAAGAGTTGACCGATAAAATCTATCGCGAAGGGATAGAAAAAGGTAACGAAGAAGCTCAAAAACTTATTGCTAAGGCAGAAGCAGAGGCAAAGCAAATTGTAGATGATGCTCGTAAGGAAGCTGAAGCTATTGTTGCTGCTGCCCAAAAATCGGCCTCAGAATTATCCGATAACACAAAATCGGAATTGAAAATGTTTGCTGGTCAAGCAAAGAATGCATTGAAATCGGAAGTGGCCACATTGCTTTCGAACGAATTGGTGAATGCCGATGTAAAAGCATTTGTGAACAATCCTGATTATCTGAATGCATTTATTGTAGAATTGGCTTCGAAGTGGAGCGTAAACGAACCTATTGTTATCGCTACTCCTGATGCAGAAAACCTTAAGAAGTATTTCGCAGTAAAGGCTAAGGCTTTGCTCGATAAGGGTGTGACTATTGAACAAGTGAATGGTGTTAAGACCTTGTTTACAATATCTCCTGCCGATGGTTCGTATAAAGTGAACTTCGGTGAAAAAGAATTTGAAAACTACTTTAAGGCATTCTTGCGTCCACAATTAGTGGATATGTTGTTTTAAACTATCTCTATGGCTAATTATTATAGTTTGATAACTGGCTTGCCGGATCTTTTATTGGATGAAAGCAAGTCGAGCTATTCTGTCAGCGAGTTTAAGGAAATCTGCAAAGAATCTTTAACCGAGGCGGACAAGCAACTTATTGACTATTTCTTTTTGAAATACGATTGCTTGAACGTGGTGAAGTTATTGAAGAATCCTGATGCGAAGATTGACGAGAAGGGTAACCTTACAGTTGATGAGTGTCGTGAACTGATTGCACAATCGGATGAGATGAACACTCAAGTGCCTTGTGGTGCTCCTCGTTTTTTGATGAATTTTATTTTGGATTATCCCCAAAAGAAAGATCTTCCGGGTTTCTTTGCTGAAGATGCCGTTTTGTTGGAGTACTATCGTTATGCCATGCAATGTGGTGAAGCAGAAATTGCTTCATGGTTCGAGTTGAATTTCAATGTCACTAATATATTGACTGCTTTTATTGCCCGCAATTATGGTTGGAAAGTAGAAGATTATGTATTGGATGAGAATGAAGTGAGCGAAACCATTTTGAAGAATGTACAGACAAAAGACTTCAACCTTGCTCCAATTGTGGACTATGTAGAAGAGGTTATCAAGATTGCCGAATGTGAAGATCCGGTGATGAAAGAAAAACGCATTGATGCTTTCAAGTGGATGTGGCTTGATGACCAAACCTTCTTTGAACCTTTCTCTATCGTATCAGTATTTGCCTATTTGTGTAAATTGGATATGTGTGAGCGTTGGGATATTTTGGATGCAGAAACGGGACGTGAAACATTTACGCAAATTGTTGATAACTTGCGTAGCGAAGCACGTGTGCCCGATGAGTTTAAGAAATAACAAAAACAATTATATTTATGACAAAAGGAACTGTTAGTGGCGTTATTGCCAATATGGTGACACTCAGTGTAGATGGTCCTGTGTCTCAAGGTGAAATTTGTTACATTGAGACAGGTGGCGACCGCTTGATGGCTGAGGTTATTAAGGTGGTAGGTACTGACGTTTACGTACAGGTGTTTGAAAGCACTCGTGGACTGAAGGTTGGTGCCCAAGCAGACTTTACAGGCCGCATGCTCGAAGTGAAATTGGCTCCGGGTATGTTGTCGAAGAATTATGATGGTCTGCAAAATGACTTGGACAAGATGGATGGTGTATTCTTGAAGAGAGGACAATATACCAATCCGTTGGACGAAGACAGAATTTGGGATTTTACCCCAATTGCAAAAGTTGGTGATGAAGTAATTTCATCCGATTGGTTGGGCGAAGTAATTGAAAACTCACAGAAGTTGAAGATTATGGTTCCTTTCCAAATGGAAGGTAAGGCTAAAGTGAAGAAGATTGTTGCTGCCGGTCAATATAAAATTACAGATGTGATTGCGGTATTGACAGACGAGAAAGGCAATGATATTGAAGTAAACATGATTCAACACTGGCCGGTTAAGTTTGCAATGACTAATTACAAACAAAAACCACGTCCTTTCAAGTTGCTTGAAACAGGTGTTCGTACAATCGATACTTTCAACCCAATCGTAGAAGGTGGTACAGGATTTATCCCTGGCCCATTCGGTACCGGTAAAACCGTGCTTCAACATGCTATTTCTAAGCAAGCCGAAGCTGATATTGTAATTATTGCAGCTTGTGGTGAGCGTGCTAATGAGGTAGTAGAAATCTTTACAGAGTTCCCCGAATTGGACGACCCACATACCGGTCGCAAGTTGATGGAACGTACCATCATCATTGCCAATACATCGAACATGCCTGTAGCTGCTCGTGAAGCATCAGTATATACAGCAATGACTATGGCCGAGTATTATCGCGCTATGGGTCTTCGCGTATTGTTGATGGCCGACTCTACTTCTCGTTGGGCACAAGCATTGCGCGAAATGTCTAACCGTATGGAAGAGTTGCCTGGTCCAGATGCGTTCCCTATGGACTTGTCGGCTTTGATTTCAAACTTCTATGGTCGTGCAGGTTATGTATATTTGAACAATGGCGAGGTTGGTTCTATTACCTTCATCGGTACCGTATCGCCTGCCGGTGGTAACTTGAAGGAACCTGTAACCGAAAATACCAAGAAGGTGGCTCGTTGCTTCTATGCATTGGAGCAAGACCGTGCAGATAAGAAACGTTATCCAGCGGTGAACCCAATCGATTCATATTCAAAATATTTGGAATATCCTGAATTTGCTGATTACATCAAGCAACGTATTAACGATCAATGGATTCCAAAGGTATTGAAGTTGAAGACTCGCATGCAACGTGGTAAGGAAATTGCAGAACAAATCAACATCCTTGGTGATGATGGTGTACCTGTAGATTACCATGAAACATTCTGGAAATCGGAAATTATCGACTTTGTTATCTTGCAACAAGATGCTTTCGACGAAGTAGATGCAGTAACATCGTTGGAACGCCAAGAAGAAATCTTGGATTTGATTACCGAAATCTGTGAGATTGACTTCAAGTTTGACCACTTCCAAGATGTAGTGGATTATTTCAAGAAGATGATTAATGTTTGCAAGCAAATGAACTATGCAGTGTACAAGTCGGAACAATACAACGGCTATGTAGCACAAATTAGAGAAATGCTTGCTGCACATAAATAAATAAGGAATAGATATGGCAACAACAGCATTCCAAAAGATATATACAAAAATTAGCCAAATCACCAAGGCTACCTGTTCGTTGAAGGCGAAGGGAGTAGGTTATGATGAATTGGCTACTATCAACGGCAAGTTGGCTCAGGTAGTTAAGATTGCCGGTGATGATGTCACTTTGCAGGTGTTCGAGGGTACCGGTGGTATCCCTACCAATGCAGAGGTGGTGTTCTTGGGTAAGGCTCCTTCGTTGAAGGTGAGCGACCAATTGGCCGGCCGTTTCTTCAATGCGTATGGTAATCCTATTGATGGTGGTCCGGCTATTGAAGGTAAGGATGTGGAAATTGGCGGTCCGTCAGTGAACCCAGTTCGTCGTAAGCAACCCAGTGAATTGATTGCTACCGGTATTGCAGGTATCGACTTGAACAATACATTGGTTTCGGGACAAAAGATTCCTTTCTTTGCCGACCCAGACCAACCTTTCAATGAAGTTATGGCGATGGTAGCTCTACGTGCCAAGGTAGATAAGATTATCTTGGGTGGTATGGGTATGACCAACGACGACTACTATTATTTCCGCAATACATTCTCGAATGCAGGTGCGCTCGACCGTATTATCTGTTTCATGAATACAACCGAGGACCCTGCGGTAGAACGTTTGTTGATTCCTGATATGGCCTTGACTGCTGCCGAATATTTTGCAGTAGAAAAGCATGAAAAGGTATTGGTACTTTTGACCGACATGACTTCGTATGCCGACTCGTTGGCTATCGTGTCTAACCGTATGGACCAAATTCCTTCGAAAGACTCAATGCCTGGTTCGTTGTATTCGGATTTGGCTAAGATTTACGAAAAGGCTGCTCAGTTCCCCGAATCGGCAGGTGGTGGTTCTATTACCATTATTGCGGTAACA
The DNA here is from genome assembly GCA_017630035.1 of Bacteroides sp. GTDB lineage: Bacteria > Bacteroidota > Bacteroidia > Bacteroidales > Bacteroidaceae > Bacteroides. Next base: position 3,622 of record JAGBWA010000006.1, on the reverse strand, counting down.
ACCTTGTCGGGCGGTGATATTACACACGCTGTACCCGATAATACTGGTTATATCACCGAAGGTCAGCTCTATTTGCGTCGCGACTCAGACATTGGTAAGGTTATTGTTGACCCATTCCGTTCGTTGTCGCGTTTGAAGCAACTTGTTGCAGGTAAGAAGACTCGTAAAGACCACAGTCAGGTGATGAATGCGGCTATTCGTTTGTATTCGGATGCTGCTAATGCCAAGACTAAGATGGAGAACGGTTTCGACTTGACCGATTATGATAACCGTTGTTTGGATTTTGCCAAGGATTATGCCGACCAACTGTTGGCTATCGACGTAAATCTTGATACTACCGAAATGCTCGATGTAACTTGGACATTGTTCCGTAAGTACTTCAAGCTCGAGGAAGTGAACATTAAGAAAGAGTTTACTGATATCTATTGGAAATAAATTACGAGTTAAACAATGGCAATTAAGTTTCAATATAACAAAACCTCGCTTCAGCAAATTGAGAAACAACTCAAGATGCGACAACGCACCTTACCTATTATTAAGAGTAAGGAAACAGCGTTGCGCCTTGAGGTGAAGAAATGCAAGGCTGAAGCTGCGGAGCTTGAAGAGAAACTGAATAGCCAAATAGGTGGATACGAATCTATGTATGCACTTTGGGGTGAATTCGATGCATCGTTGGTAGCCCTGAAAGATGTGGAACTTGATGTGAAGAAGATAGCAGGCGTTCGCGTGCCTATCTTGAAGAACATTGAGTTGGAGGTTCGTCCGTTTGGTTTGTTCAGTGCGCCGAAATGGTATTTCGACGGAATCAAGCTCTTGCGAGGACTTGCCATGACCGCCGTTGAACGTGAATTCGTATTAGCTAAGTTGGGATTGCTTGAACATGCACGTAAAAAGACTACACAAAAGGTAAATCTTTTCGAAAAAGTGCAAATTCCAGGATTCCAAGAGGCTGTTCGTAAGATTAAACGATTCATGGAAGACGAAGAAAACTTGTCTAAGTCTTCGCAAAAAATCTTGAAGGCACTTCAAGAGAAACGCGAAATGAATAAAAATTTGGAGGCATAGAACATGGGAAAAGCTAAAATGAAAAAACTGACATTCTTTGTTTATCACAAGGAATATCATGAATTCTTGCAACAGATGCAAGAATTGGGCGTGGTTCATGTTCAAACCTCAGCCGAAGGAATGGTGCCTGCAGGTTCGGAGTTGGCTTCTAAAATGGAAGCAAACAAGCACTTGCGCGACATCATTGCACAACTTGAGAAATTGTCGAAAGCTCCTCAAACAGCCGTTGCCGATAGTGAGGCAGAAGCTATAGTGGCACGAGTTGATGAACTGAATGCAGCCGTTAAACCCCTACAGCAACAATGCCAAAAGGCGATGGCCGATGTAGAAGCATTGAAGCCCTGGGGACAGTTCGATCGCCAATCGGTAGAAGCATTATCGCGTGTGGGCTATACATACCATTATTATAAGTGCGCCAAGAAGTTGTTCGATGCGAACGCAATGGGCGATTATCCATACATGGTAGCTACAGACGATGGTAAGAACCTCTATTATGTAGTGGTGACACCGGTGGGCGAGGAGGTAAATGCTTTTGGACAACCGGTTGAACTGCCAGCTTGCTCGTTGACCGAAGCTATGGCTCGCGTAGATGAGCTGCAAGCTAAACGTCAACAAGTGGATGATGAATTGGTGCAATTGGCCAATACGGCATTGCCTGCTTTGAAGCAACTCGAAAAGCAATGGAGCACATCTATCGCTTTCGACAAGGTGGCTTTGGTAGATACCGAACGCGTGGCCGATGATAAGTTGATGGTGCTACAAGGATGGGTTCCCGAAGAATCGGAAGCCGAAGTAGAAGCATGGCTTTCTAAGCAAGGAAGCTACTACGAAATCCGCAAGCCTAACAAGGACGATGTAGTGCCTGTGCTTTTCCGCAACAATGCATTTACCAAGATGTACGAGGTGCTGACCAAGATGTATGGTATGCCAAACTTTACAGACTTTGATCCTACACCGATTGTGGCACCTTTCTTCTCGTTGTTCTTCGCCTTCTGTATGGGCGATGCCGGATATGGTCTTGTCCTTATCTTGTTGGGATTCTTCCTTAAAAAGAAATTGGGTAAGAGCATGGCAGGTATGATGAACTTGGTAATGACTTTGGGCGTGTTCACCACTGTGCTTGGTGCAATCTTTGGTACCTTCTTTGGTATCAATCTGCTCGACACCAACCTGCCACAAAGTATGAAAGACTTTATCTTTGCTGGTGAGGTAGAAATCATGGGTTCTACCTACAATAAGTTGATGATTCTTTCGTTGGCTATCGGTGTGGTACACATCTCTATTGCTATGACGGTGAAAGCCATCAATAGCACCCTGTTCAATGGCTTCAAGAATTCGCTCAGCGATTGGGGCTGGTGGTTAGTAGTAGTGGGCGGTGTCATCGTAGGCACACTATCATTGCTCAGCATCATTCCAGCAGGAATTTCTCAGTGGGTATATCTTGTAGTGGCAGGTGTGGGTGCTGTAGGCATCTATTTGCTCAACAATCTGCGACGTAACGTATTTTTGAATATCGGTGCCGGATTGTGGGATACCTATAACATGGCATCTGGCTTGATGGGCGATATACTTTCTTATATCCGTTTGTTTGCCCTTGGCTTGGCCGGTGGTATGTTGGGACAAACGTTCAACGATTTGGCAATGATGGTTGTCGAAGGTCAAACAGGTATTGGCGCTGTGTTTGGATGGATTGGTTTCGGTTTGATTATCGTATTTGGTCATACACTGAACATCGCCATGTCTTGCTTGAGTGCTTTTGTGCATCCGCTTCGTTTGACATTTGTTGAATATTTTAAGAATGCCGGTTACGAAGGTAAAGGCGTTGAATATAAACCATTTGAAGTAAAAAAATAAAATAGTAACAATAAAAAATAAAATCAAACAATTATGAACGAATTATTAGGTTATTTGGGTATGGGCCTTATGTTGGGCCTCGCAGGTATTGGTAGCTGTTATGGTACAACTATCGCAGGTAATGCAGCTGAAGGTGCGTTGAAGAAAGATCCTTCAAAGTCATCAGGTTACATGATTCTTTCTGCACTTCCTGCAACACAAGGTTTGTATGGTTTCTTGGCATTCTTGCTTCACTTTAGCAAGGCTGCAGAGAATGGCTTGCTTTGGTTTGGTGTAGGTATTGGTGTAGGTTTGGTATGCTTGTTCTCGGCTATTCGTCAAGGTCAAGTTTGTGCTGCCGGTATCCAAGGTTTGGCACAAGGCCATGATGTACAAACTAACACTATGATTTACGCAGCCTTCCCAGAATTCTATGCTATCTTGGCGTTGGTTGCTACCTTCTTGGTATAATAGTTAGTGTAAGTTATACGAAAAGAGGATGCTCCGTTAAGGTGCATCCTCTTTTTTTTGTAAAGTGAAAGTAGCATTTTGTTACTTTCAATCGTTTGTTCACTCTGTTTTTCATACTTTTTCTATATTATTGATTGTTTCGCAAATAATATTATGTATCTTTGCACCCGATTTGAGATAAGAGATTGTTACGTAATATGGTAAATGAATTGATGACCCCCGACTATATATTTGAATCGAGTTGGGAAGTATG